>JAQXOR010000160.1 GCA_029099805.1 Lachnospiraceae bacterium | reverse complement strand
TCCCCGGTGTCAGTCCCGGTGCCGGTGCGATTGCTCCCACATATCCGAATAAATCCGAACGTGCAAAGCCAATCGCCAGTGACTCACGTCCCCCCATGGAAAAACCGATGATTGCCGTATTTTCCCTGCCGGAAGCTACCGAATAATTTTCTGCCATAAATGGCATCAAATCATCTACCAAATCATTCACAAAATTGTCATAAGCAGCCGTGTTCGCTACGTCAATCGCTGTACATACATCCTGCGTCTTGCTCGCATACATATATGGAAATACAAGAATCATATCTTCGGCCATATCGTTCGCCACGAGATTGCCTACCGTGATACGGGTACCGGAGTTACCATCTCCTATCATGGACTTTTCATCCCCGAAAATACCATGTAACACATAAACAACCGGATATGTCTTTTCCTCAGTATATCCTGCCGGAAGCAGAACAATTACATTACGGTTTTTCTCGCAGGTCGTGGAATAATACGAAGTTCTCACGATTTCACCATAGGTTACGTCCGTTTTCTTTACCTGATATGTAGCCGGTGACTTCACCTCTATCTGCGCGGCAACCTTCTCCATGTCCGCTCCGTTTCCGAAATCGTACCATGTATTTTTCGCATATACCGGAGTCGGAGTCGGGGTCGGTACAGGAGTTGCCGTCGGCTTCGGTGTTGCCGTCGGCTCCGGTGTTGCTGTCGGCTCCGGAGTAACCGTAGCTTCCTCAACCGGAGTAGAGGTAGTCACCGCATCTCCGGCCGGTTCTACCGCAGGTCCGTCTGTTTTACCGCAACCGACAGCTCCTAACATCAGTCCGACTGCCAGCAACATACATAGGTTGTTTGTTTTTAAACTCTTTTTCATCTTCATTTCCTTTCTGAAAAGTCATACTTTTATTGACAATTATATCCTATCACAGCCTATCCGTCAATCCATCGTTTCCTGAAATGCCCTATGTATCATGAAGTCATAGAGGGGGTGATTTGCGAGCAAGCCACCTCCCTCTCCTCTTTCTCTAAAAAAGTTAAGCTTCCATCATTTTTTTAATTTTTTTCATTGCTGCATCAATGCCGCCCACCTCATTGATAAACCCTTCTCTTACTGCATCTTCTCCTACAAGAATCGTACCTAAATCCTTCGTCAGCTCCCCTTCCTTTAACATCAGCTCCTCAATTCGTTCTTTCCTTACCCGGCTGTGTGATGCCACAAAACCGGTAATTCTGTCCTGAATGCGTCTGAAATATTCATACGTCTGGGGAGCTCCGATTACCATACCGCTCATGCGTACCGGATGCACAATCATCGTTCCGGTCGGCACAATAAAGGAATACTCCGTGGATACCGCTAACGGTACTCCGATTGAATGTCCGCCACCAAGCACCAGAGAAACTGTCGGCTTACTAAGGGATGCAATCATCTCTGCAATTGCAAGACCGCTCTCCACATCACCGCCTACCGTATTCAAAAGAATCAAAAGGCCGCCAATGCTCTTATCGTCCTCTATCTGCGCCAGCTGCGGAAGAACATGCTCGTACTTCGTCGTTTTCATGTTCTGAGCGGAGCACTCATGGCCTTCGATTTCTCCGATAATGGAAAGCAAATGTATCTTTTTTCCGGGCTCTGCCCCATTTAACACTGTTTGTCCGTACTCAGATATTTTTTCATCCCTATGTTTGTCGTACTCCCGTTTTTCTTTTCTGTCATCGGAAAAACTGTTTTTCTTATTTCCCGTAACACTTTCTCCATTTAAATTATCCTGCTTACTCTTCTCTTCATTCTCCATACCGTTACCGTTCCCTTCTTTATATGATAACAGTATGTCCGAAATTCATCATCTCTAATCATCCTGCAACTTTTCAATTTTTTCAGCAGAACACTCGTTGTCTCAGTTAAGCGAAAAAACGCTGCGATGTTACCTTCCGGCAACACCGAAGCGTTTTTCACAGTCCTCTTAGTTGCTATAATTTAGTTACAAGACTCAAATCTCCAAAGCTGATTTGTTGCCCCGTAATAGGTCCATTGACAGACATTGGTCCCATCGGAGGTGCCCCAGTTATATACATCAAGAGCCTTTGCATCAGAGGTCACCTTGGTTGCAAGACCGAACACACCGGACGTACCGGAAGTCATCAGCTTAAACATCTGTGCATCCGCATTATTTGCAGAATAGGTCTGGATGTTAGCACCATCATCACCTGCACCATACTGTACATCAAGCATATAGCCGTTACCGTTCTTTAAAGTAATATATCCGTTCCCCAGATTGGTCAGATACCACTTCTGACCGGCCACACCGGTACCGGTACCGATTTCAACATTAACACCGTTTCCTCCGGCATTATTAGTTACCTGTAAGTACTTTTGTGCGTTGATATTCTTGATATAATACCATCCGTTACTCAGACCGGAACCGGTATTAGTATTAGTATTGGTATTGGTGTTTGTATTTGTATTGGAATTTGAGCTATTAGTTGCAGAACCAATTGATAAATAATCCAAATAAGCATCCCAGGTACCGTCATCAGCAGATACAACCAGCTTAATATCAATCGTACCGGTTGCATGGCTCACGCCTTCGATGGTATACTCTGCCGGATACTGGTCTCCGAAGTAGAAGGTTCCCTTCTTCTCGTTGTTGATCATAAGGTCAACTCTTGCCATGTTTGAGCCGTTTGATGCTCCTCTTAAAGTGAAATCATGAGTGTCATATGCAAAATACTTGGAGAAAGAA
>JAQXOR010000159.1 GCA_029099805.1 Lachnospiraceae bacterium | reverse complement strand
CAGTACTGGTCATTGGAAACGGAGAAGGCGCTTGCGGAGCAGGAAAGACAATACAACATGAACTATGACTTGAAGTTGAAGGAGTACGAAGAGGGAGTCAGACAGTTCAATGATGAGATGGAGCGATTAAAGCAGCTGGATGCGGAGGAGAAGAGGCAGTTTGATTTGGCGTATGCGGAGAAAAATAAGAGCAATGAAATCAAAATAAAGGATGAGACAACATCCGGAACGAATACAAGCGGATATACCGGTAAATTCCTTCCTACGCCAGGGAAAACTACAGAAAGCAAGGAAATCAGAGATTTTATAGAGAAAAACCTTGCGTCTGCAGGGAAGAGCTCAAATTCGAGTGCTCAGCAGAAGCTTACGAATGATGAAAAAAAGCAAGGGGAGACAAAAACAAATAGCGAGGGAAGTAGAAGAATCGGAAGCACTCAAGCACCAATAGCGGACGCAGGCTTGAAAGCGGGAGCAAATCTGGCCATGGAACTTGCGGGGAATTATTTTGCAAAGGGTGCTTATGCGGTCGCTACGAATTATTACCGAGGGGACCTGAATCCGGATGCAAAGACATACGGAACATTTTCAAACGGCTATCAGCCGAAGGGAATCAGCGGCCATGGAGAGCTTGAAAAGACAGGAGAGAATGTGTCGGTACCGGCGGTTGTTCAGTATGGGACAAAGAAAGGAAAAACTGTGGAAGTAAAACAAAATGTATGGAAGGCGGAAGATGGTACAAGATGGATTTGGGACGGCATGAATAATTGTTACGTACCGGAATAAAGGAGTGAGGGCATGGCTGATTATTATAGAGACAAAGATGGGAGATTAAAAAAGAAGGAAGAGCCGGTAAAATATAAGTATGTCAGAGATGAAAGCGGGAAGCTTGTTCGTACTGTAGATAATGAAACAGATAAGCGCACCTTTTTTAAGAAAGGCGGTAATCCTCTCACTTCAATCGGTACTACTATCGGTGACATGGGATTAGGTGTATTACAAGGCGCCGGTAATCTGGTAGAAGGCGTAGTAGATTTAGGAATGTACGGTGTAGTAGGTGCATCGAAACTGGTAGGTGCAGATTCTTTTGCGGATGATGTAAAGAACATTGCAAAGAAAAATACTGTGGATAGTGCATTTGACAGATTAAGGGACTGGGCGTTTGAAGATTCGTACCTTGGAGAAAGGTCTGTGGACGTTGCAAAAGGAGTAGGATATACGGCAGGAATGATACTGACCGGTGGAGCGGCACAGGCAGCAGGAGTAGGATCCGCAGGTGTATCTGCGCTGTCGACAGGAACTATGTTTGCATCCTCCGCCGGCAGCGGAATGAGTGAAGCATATCAGGCCGGAGCATCCGACAAAGAGGCGGTTGCTTATGGAGCAATGAAGGGGGCTGTTGATGCAGGCTCAGAGTTATTATTTGGCGGCCTTGGTAAAGCGGTAAATGCGCTCGGTATCAGTAGAGGTATTTCTTCTTTGGATGATATTGTTGCAAAGAAGCTCAGCAGCAAGATTAGTAATAAAACATTTCAGCTGTTGACTCAGTACGGTGTTAAGGCATCTGCAGAAGGATTTGAGGAGGTGCTTGCCGGAATCGGTTCTGCTGCGGCAAAGAAAATGACGTATATGTCAGATGAAGACCTGAAGCAGCTGATAAAGGATGAAGACCTGATGGACCAGTTTGTTATTGGAGCAATTTCAAGTGGAATCATGCAGGGAGGAGATGTGGTCCGTTCTGTGGTTACAGGAACAGATTTTATAACAGGACTGACCGGGAACGAAGAGCGTGTAATCAAAAAGGAAGTAGAGAACCGCATCAGCGAGAGAGAAGCGGATGGTACGAAGCTTTCCACCAAGGAGAAGAATAAAATACAGGAGCAGGTCAGGAGCGACCTGGAGAAAGGTTATATCAGCATTGATACAATAGAGAGCGCGTTAGGCGGAGAAGCCTATGAGAATTACATAGCTGCTACGCAACAGGAGACTGCGCTCCGGAAGGAGTACGAAGAGCTTGGTAAAAAGCAGAATGCCACGCTTGAAGAGCAGGCAAGGTACACAAAGCTGGAACAGCAGATGGAGGAATTAAAGACAGGTGCAAGAAGTTCTAAGCTGAAGGAGCAGCTTGGGCTCGAGGTGGAGGAGATTGCAAAACAGGACCGACTGGGAGAGAGCTACAATGAAAAATCGAGACGGAGTCAGACATTTGCGGCGGATTTGACAAAGTATAACGAAAAACAGCAGGAAACAGTCAGAAGGGCAGCGGAGAGCGGCATACTGAATAATACGAACCGGACACACGAATTTGTTGATATGCTGGCAAAGATATCGGCGGATAAGGGTGTCTCTTTTGATTTTACGAACAATCAGAAGCTGAAGGAATCCGGATTTGCTCTGGAAGGAAAGACGGTAAATGGTTTTCTGAAGGAAGGAAACATTTCTCTGAATATCGAATCGGCAAAGGCATTGAACTCTGTTGTAGGTCATGAGATTACTCATGTTCTGGAAGGTACGGAACTGTACGGGGAGCTCCAGCAGGCGGTAAAGGTTTATGCTGAAAGCAAGGGAGAGTACGGGAAGCGTTTGGAGGAATTGCAGAAACTGTATGCAGGTGTGGAAGGTGTCAATATTGAGAATGAATTGACCGCCGATATCATCGGAGACTACCTGTTCACGGACAGCGACTTTGTAAACCGTCTTTCTACCGAGAAGCCGGGACTCTTCCGAAAGATTTACGAGGAGATTAAGTATCTGTTAAAATCAGCCATCACCGGAAGCAAGCAGGAACGGGAACTGGAGAAAGTCAAGCGGACGTTTGAGAAGGCATATAAGGAGAGCGGAGCGACCGGAAGTGGTACACATTACTCACTAGGAACAACTATCGATGGTAGGTTTGTTGCGGTTATTGATAACGATATACTGAGTGGAATTGATACAACAGTGTGGGACAAAGCAAAGAAAGAAGAAGCAAAAAAAGCTGCTTCGGATGCATTAAAGAAATTTAGCGGAGGAATTGTTGTTGACGGTGTTACTCGCAAGGTCAACAGAACTTCCAGGAGAGAATACACTAGGTCAAAGTATACAGAATGGCTGTATCACAATACTCCGGATGTTTTTGCAGATAAGATGAGAGCTGCGGAAGTAGCAGAGGATATTGTAGTAGCAACTACAAATTGGAATCGTGATGGGAGATTAAATCATCCGAGAAATGATGATTTTGTTGATTTTGACCATGGAACGACTTTGATTTTATCAGGTAATACAAAGTATATTGCGGAGGTTGTAGTTGGTATTACAGATGACGGAGAAGCGGTATACTATGATGTTGTAGATATGACTCCGACTGCATTTGATATGAAAAAGGAATCCCCGACCACCGCTACTACGCAAAATGCGATTGGCGATATAAAAGGGGATTCCTTGCTTGATAGTGTATCAGAAAAAGCAGGGATTGTCAATACGGACGATAAAAACTTAGAGGGAGAGTATATAGAACAAAAAAAAGATACTATATCGCAGGAGAACAAAAACGTAAAGTATTCTGTGAGCGATTCAGACGGGCGACAGCTTTCCGAAGGGCAGCGGGAGTATTTCAAGGAAAGTAAAGTAAGAGATGAGAATGGCAATCTAAAAGTGATGTATCACGGAACTCCGGATGCATCGTTTACGGTATTTGATCCAAATCGGTCTGATGATGGGCGTTCCTTATTTTTTACAGATAGTGTAACCGTGGCAAAAAGCTATAGTGGGACACGAGAGACATTTTCTCCGTATGAGAATAGTGATGGAAATAAGGCGAAAAATTACAAGGTTTATCTAAACCTAAAGAATCCTCTGATAATTGATGCACAAGGAGATAACTGGAATTCTATTTTATTTCCGAAAGAATTCCGAGATGATATCATTGAATATATAGGCGAACGTATTGTAAGCACAAATACAAGAACATATTCGAGGTATGCATATGACAGAGGATATGATGGTTTGATTATTAAGAATGTACGAGATTCCGGTCATTATGCGAATGAGCATGAGAAGTGGGCGACTTCTACAGTTGCCATTGCGTTTTCTCCGGAGCAGGTAAAGAGTGTAGATAACCAGAACCCTACGTCAGATAAGGATATACGACGTTCTTTGGGAGAAGATATCGGCCCGGTAGGGAATCTCAATGTACGCGGAAAGGATATCGCATTAGAGGAAATTGCACCGGTGCAACAGAGTATCCCAATTTCGGATGAAATCGGACCTGTGGGAAAAACTGCCGGAGAACCTTTGAAAGATATCGGTCCGGTAAGGGATGATATCGTATCGCAGGAAATCCAAACTACGGAAGAGAATGTTCCGGTGGGACAGGAGTACTCTCCGGATGAATTGCCGACGTGGGGAGATGTGAAGAAGACGGAGGTGGATACATACACCCCGGAACCGGAGAGTTACCCGAAGAAGAAGGTAACGACGGTAAAGGAACGTAATGCAGCCAAGCTTCAAAGCCTGAAGGTGCAGTTGAAAAACGAACAGGACATTATGGAAAAATCTCATGCTTCCTATAATGCGGAGATTCGGGATTTGCAGTCGCTGTATGACAGCAAGAAAAATAAGAATACGAGAGCGGCCCAGGAACTTCTTGACCGAATCGAACGCAGGAAGAACAGCAGGGATAATACGGATGCTTTTTACGAAAAGCGTATCAACGATATTAAGACGAAAATCGGTAAGATGAATACCAAGGAGTTTAAGATCGTAGAGCAGCGGATGTCGAAGGAAGAGGAGTACCAGCAGACGCTTGGGGAACTTATCGGCGATACGTCCACTTGGATAGATAAGAAGATGGGTATCTACTACAAGGTGAACACGCTTCGTAGAAATCTGCGGGATATCGTAAGAGATGAGAACGGGAACCGGGATATCGCAAAGACCGATGCTATCTACGACGAACTTCAGGGTAAGTATAATCACAACGAAGCGAAGCTGAACCGGGAGGCAAATGAAATCAGGGGAAGGTATGCAGAGTTAAAGATTACGGCCGAGGAAGACGCCTATATCCAGATGCTAGGTGAGTACCGACACAATCCGGATACGACACTGACGGCGGATGTCATGAAGAAGTATTACGAGAAGCACAAGAAAAAGATTGACACCAAAAAGGTGGATAAGATTATCGCAAGCGCAAGACAGCTTTATGACGAGTTGTTCCGGAGGGTGAATGCAACGCTGGAAGAGCAGGGTATGCGTCCGATTGAGTACCGGGAAGGATACTTCCCACATTTCACGGATGACAAGCAGAGCTGGCTTGCGAAGCTGCTGAACTGGAAGACTAGGAAGGATGAGATTCCGACGGATATCGCCGGCCTGACGGAGCAGTTTAAGCCGGTGCGCAGTTGGCAATCCTTTGATAAGCACAGAACGGGGGACTCCACAGATTACAGCTTTAAGAAGGGCTTGGACATGTACGTGCAGGGTGCGCTTGACTGGATTTATCACATTGAGGATATCCAGAAGCGGAGAGCCTTTGAAAATGAAATCCGGTACCGCCACAGTGACCAAGGTGTCAAGGATAAGGTGGAAGCAATCCGTAACAATCCGGAATACGATGCTTCGGAGGTACAGGACCAGATTGACCTTATCTACAAGGAAGCACGGAATCCGTTGAACAATTTTATTTCGGATTTCAGAACTCAGACCAATACCTTGGCCGGAAAGAAGAGTTCCATGGACCGTGGTACGGAGGAATGGACCAACCGAAAGTTTTATTCTACCGTTTCGAATATCTCCAACAGAGTGACGGCAAATATGGTTGTAGGAAGCTTTTCTTCCGCACTGACGAACTTTATTCCGATTACGCAATCCTGGGCGGAGGTATCGCCGGTAAGCTCATTGTTGGCTATGCGAGATACGATTAAATCATATGTAAAAGATGACGGCGTTGTAGAAAAATCGGACTTCCTGACAAATCGCCTGCGGAAGTCAAAGAAGCTGTATCAGTCCACATGGGACAAAGCTATTGATAAGCTTGGGGGGATGATGGAGGCAGTCGATAATTTCACTTCGCAGGTGGTGTGGCGTTCCAAGTATTTGGAGAACATGAATGCAGGAATGAGTGAGAATGAAGCTATCAAGAATGCAGATCAGTTTGCAGAGAATGTTATGGCCGGACGGAGCAGGGGAAATAATCCGACCATATTTGATGCAAAGAACCCGTTTATCAAGATAGCGACAGCGTTTCAGCTCGAAGTAAATAACCAGTACGGGTACCTGTTTAAGGATGTGCCACAGGAACTCCGGAATGAAGTAAAAGGGAAATTGGTAGCCGGGTACGCAAAGGTGTTTATCGGAGCATGGTTCTACAATATGGCATATTCTGCTCTTACAGGAAGAGATGCGGCATTGGATCCGATTGGTATTATTTTTGATGTACTGAAGGATTTTGGTGTCGGTGGAGACGAGGAACCGGAAGAGCCGGCCGAGATAATCGGCAATCTGGCAGAGTCGGTAGCAGAGGAATTGCCGTTTATCGGCGGTTTGCTCGGTGGTGGACGTATTCCGATAAGTTCTGCGCTTCCGTATGATGATAGCGACGGCTTTGTAGGAGCTATCAAGGATTTGTCAGACGATGTAGCGAACTGGAAAGACGGAGGACGGGAAAATTTCCTAAAGGAAATGGCGAATCCGGCTTCTTATCTTTTACTTCCTGCAGGTGGCGGACAGGCAAAGAAGACCATACAAGGGCTTGGCATGTTCAGTGATAAGCATCCAATCGCCGGTTCCTATACCAACAGCGGGAAGCTTCGGTTCTCTGTAGAGGACACTCCGCTAAGCAGATTGCAGGCGGCTTTGTTCGGCCAGTGGTCCAGTCAAAATGCAAGGGAGTATATAGAAGAGGGAAGAAGCCCTCTGGGAGAAAAACAGACACAGGAGCTTGTGGATACCGGTCTCCCGATGGCTGATTACTGGAAGTACCGGGACGGTCTGAAGGAGCAGTCCGGTACCCAGGAGAAGATTGAGTATATCGCCGGTCTTGATTTACCGATTGATACGAAGAACATTCTGGTGAATAATGCGGTAGACCGTAAAACTCCGGTTGACCTGACGGAGTACGACAATCTTTCCGGGTATGAAGAGTTTGATTTCTTCACGAAGAATAAGGAACTTTACAATTTCCTTCAGGAGAACGGTGTTTCGTACTGGGATTACAAGATTCTCGGGGAAAAAGTGCAGAGTGAGTATAAAGCTCTTCAAAAGGACACCCGAAAGCAGCGGTTCCTTCAGGAGAACGGGGTTTCTGTTTCTACCTATTGTAGTTTCAGTGAGTGGGAGAAGGATGCTTACGACTGGGCCTATAAGAATCCGGAGAAGTATCAACTGTCACAGGTCATTACGAAGGATGTGGTGGAATACAAGCATTTTACTGCTGCGATTAACAATCTGACGTCTGATAAGGATGCAAACGGCAAGACAATCAGCGGTTCGAAGAAGAAAAAGGTGGAAAGATACATCAATAACCTGAATATCGATTACGGTCAGAAGCTGATTCTTTTCCGGAGCCTGTATGAATCGGACGATACGTACAACTACGAGATTGTGGAGTATCTGAATGGGCGGGATGACATCTCCCGGGCGGAGATGGAGAGTATTTTGAAATCTCTGGGCTTTACGGTGTATCCGGACGGAACGGTAAAATGGTAGGAGGTGCGGCATGAGTAAACAGGACAGGCAGGGGGTAAGAAAAGCCTCCGATTTGGAGCAGAAGTACAACTTCGGTATGTTGGCCGGACAGGGCAATAAATCGAATGAGGCACTGGCGCGTCAGATCAGCACCCTCAATCAGAGTTTCGCCCAGTTCCAGGCGTTGGTTATCGGTCGGTTTGAGGCGCTTGAAAAGAAGATTGACGGTTTAACTATTGACTATACGGTAACGTTCCTGGTGGACGGAGAAGTGTATGAGAGGGTGAACGTACGGGCGGGAAATGCCGTGAATGCGCCGGCAGCGGAACCGACCGTAGATGGCGGTACCTTCGTTTCGTGGCAGCATAACGGAGAGGAAGTTACATTTCCTTACACTCCGACAGCTGACACGGAACTGGTGGCAATATTTGAATAGCAGGGAAGCACTCCGGAAGGGGTGCTTTTCTCTTTTGGGGGTGATGGGATGAAGAGTTAGGAGAAGAAACAGAGAATATACTCAGAGAAAGGAAAGAGGCATGAAAGGATTAGTTGATTATGTATGCGAATCATGGCCGGGCTGGCTGTGTGCAGCAGTGATGACGGTGGTGGGGTACTTGTATGCACAGGTACGTGCCAGCAGGTCTGGCATTCGTGCTCTGCTTCGCGCTGAAATCATACGGGTGTATAACAAATACCATGATGACAAAGGGTATTGTCCGATTTATGTGAAGCAGTCTATTGAGGACATCTATAAACAATACCATGCGCTAAAAGGGAATGGTGTAGGAACACACTTGTATGAGGCAATTATGGCACTTCCGACGGAACCGCCGGAGAAGGAGGATGAAAATGAATAAGGTAAAAGATAAGCTTGCAAAGTTAATTGATGTGAAGAGCATAGTAACAATCGTGCTGACGATTGTATTCGCAACGTTGGCGCTTACAGGAAAGATAACCGGGCAGGATTTTCTGACGGTGTTTTCGGTTGTAATTGCGTTTTATTTCGGAACGCAGACACAAAAGAAGAAGGAAGGTGATGAGAATGATTAGTGCAGAGGGAGCAAAGAGATACTGCGCTGCCATGTATGCAGCAGGAGTGGTGTATGTATGGGGAGCGGACGTAGGAGTTATCACGGAAGAACTGATTGAAGATCTAAAAGCAAGGTACGGGACAAGCCATTATAAGAACCTTAATATGTGCGACATCGAAGGAAAGCTTGGCGCAGACTGCTCCGGATTTCTGACTCCGTTGTCCGGATTAAACTGGACTGCAGAAATGTATTATCGCGCGTGCAAAAAGCACGGAAAGGCAGAGAACCTTCCGGAGGAGGTATGCTTGCTTTTTCGTCAGGAAAGCGGTAAAATAGTCCATGTAGCTTTATATGCCGGAGACGGCACGTTGTACGAAATGTGGAACGGATGCGAACACAGAGCTTTTACACCGAGCCAATGGACGTTTTACGGTGTCCCGGATTGGATTGAGAGCCAGGAGATTGTTCGGAAGGTTGGAGCAAAGATTACAACGAAAAAGGCATTAAAAAGATATCGAAATGCCGGGGATGCAAAAGCAGGGAGGAACGCTTTGAAAGATGACTATGATCCGGGCACATTCTATATTTACAAGATTGATGCCAACGGCGCGGTGAACATAACGAAGAAGAACGGAGAACCCGGAAGCTGGGTAATGCTTTAAAAGACATATGACCTGCGTGGGGCTATACCTATGGACCGCCGATGGCCGTGGCGCCGCTAAATAAGGTGCGGGAAGTGTTAGATTACGGTGTGTCAGTCATTCCGCGGGAGAAGATACTGCAGGGAATGCCGAACTACGGCTATGACTGGACGCTGCCTTTTGTGAGAGGGGAATCCATGGCACGTTCCGTCGGAAATGTGGAGGCGGTGGAAATTGCGGAGCGATACCGGGCCACCATTCAATTTGACGAAACGGCGGCGACTCCGTTTTTCTATTATACGGACGAAGAGGGCAGAGCACACGTGGTATGGTTTGAGGATGCGAGAAGTATTCGTGCTAAGCTTTTATTAAATGCCGGTTACCCACTGCAGGGGGTCAGCTATTGGAATGTAATGCGGTATTTTCCGCAGAACTGGCTCGTGGTGAACCAGATGTTTGAAATACGGAATGTGTATGAGGTTCAGTCTGTTCAATAGAAATCAAATAGATGCGGGGTGCCAAAAGGTACAATAACAGAAGACGAAGCCCCGGGCGGGATTTCGTTCTGTTTCTGCAGTCTTTTGTCTCCCGCATCCTAATGGAACATAACCGTTTATCTAATGAGACAGTGTTCCCTTAGCCGTTATCTTGTATATTCTGCAATTCTTGTTACGGCAACGTAGATTTCCGAAATCTTGTACCAGGTGGTAAAATCAACGATACCGTTCGGTGTCAAGTCAAATTGCTGTTGGAAAGCCCGGACTGCTTCTGCGGTACGTGGGCCGAAAACACCGTCTGCCGCAATGTTTGGGATGGGGTAATATACATCTGCAATTGCATTCAGCTGTTCCTGCATCTGACGGACGGCTTCACCACGGGAGCCTTCGGAGAGAGCTTCTCCCGGAAAAGAGCTTGGGACGCCGGAGATTTCCTCGGTAGTGTTAATAAAGATAGTATTTCCGTAGTAGTTACGCAGAATTTCAATGGCACTGTAGCCCTGGTCGCCCAAATATTTACTTCCCCATTGCGACATAAGCCCCGGACAGGTTACGCGTCTGCCGTCACAATACTGGGTGAGAATCGGCTGTCGCACGTTCGGACGGGAGAGGTAGTTATTAAAAATATTGTCTACGGCGGTGTTGATGGTATCAAAAATGTTTCGTTCCGGAATCCATTTGTGGTCATAGGCTGTTGAGGAAGTGATGGTAAAGTTATAGCCTCTGTTGCGATACCATTCGGTATAGACACGATTCAGGGTAAAGGATTGTATTGCCAGAATATTTGCATAAATAGTTGATTCCGGCCAGGTTGCGTAGATTTCGCTGGATGCTACGTTTTTGATATAATCGCGGTAGCGGACGTAGTAGTTTTGTGCGGAGGCATTATTTGGTGCACCATCATGAACTACAATAAATTCCGGGATGACAACCTGTGATAAGACGATTTCACCGCTGCCGGTAATTTCTTTTACCTCTTCCTCGACAATTTTCGGCGGATAAATACCGTATAGGGTATGATCGGGAATTACGAAGGTTTCTGCGGTACGGGTCTCTGTCGGTTCGAGTGGCAGCATCTGCACCCGTTGCAGCGCAACCACATTCGGAAGCACCTCCGTCCCGACAATCTGCACCGGTTCGAAGCCCTCTGCACGGATTGTGAGGTTGTACTCGGCGTAGGGTCTGGGATTGCCCGCTTCTTCGCTGTATTCAAGGGGAGGAGCAGGCAGTTCGATTGTGTTTGTCTGGCCGGTTGCCGAAGTATTGATTTCATCAATCAGGGTCGTGGTATTCCCGATGGTTTCGGAGATTTGTATTGTGGCATTGTCAATCGGGAAGTTGTCTGCAATATTGCCGACGGAGACACGCAGTCCGCCAAAATAGGCAGTGGACATATCTGCAGGAAAAGCAGACGGTTCTGTTTGGACAGGCATTTGTGTTTGTGCCTGTACCGGAGGTTGTTCCTGCACAGCCGTTTCTGCCTGAGCCGGTCCCTGCTGTGGAGGTATTTCCCGGGACGGTGAAAGTTCCGGTTGCGGAGATTGTGCCTGCTGCTGTAGTTGCACCCTGTTTGGTGGCTGGACCTGTTCCGGTGTTAACGAAATAGTTTGAGGTATACCCTGCGGCCGATTTTCCTCCGGCAGCTCTGTCCGGACAGGGGGTATCATTTGAACGGGAATTGTCGGTTCAATCGGCGGCGTATTCTGTTTTTCGCGTATAACAGAGGTTTTCACAGAGGTTGTCTTTTGCGGTTCATTATTTTGAAACGAGCGATAGAAAGGCATAGGTAAGTCCTTTGCATGCATTTTAGTATAGAATATGAAGAAGAACAGAAAAAGAGAATAGCAGGTAAAAATTGATATTAAAAAAGGAATAGTGGAACCGTTTTCCAGGAAAAATCGTCTAAGAGATAGAAGGGAATTATATCAGAAATGCTACTTCTGTGATTGCGAAAAACAGGGATTGTTTTAGAAAAAGAAAGGGGAGCTTAAACATGAGAGTATTAACGAAAAAAAGTATAGCCCTTGGGATGGCACTGATGATATTTGCCGGTCTGTCCGGCGGATGCAGCAGCACGCGAAGTAGTCGTGTGATTCCGACACCGACACCGCGGACAGAAAAGGGTAAGAAGCCACAAGAGACGCCCGCAGTTCTTACAGGGACACCGACAGAGGAAACCGGTACTACCGCATTACTAAAGCCTGCCGGTTCCTATGAGGCTGTTTATGAGGCTCTTAAGCAGGTGAGAGAGTCAGAAAACAGCCGGAACAATCTTGATTATCTGGACGAAATGTTCTGGGTTACCGAAGAAAAGGCTTCTGACGCAGCGCCTGAGATGGTGCCTGATGCTGTAGGAAATGATGGAATGGCACCTTCCGGAGTAGGCGGAAACGGAAATGCTTCACCGGATTTTTCGGAGACGAATGTCCAGGTGGAGGGCATTGAGGAAAGCGATATTATAAAAACAGACGGGAAGTATTTCTACATTCTTGACGGAAATCGTAATGTGATTCATATTGTAAGCGCAAAGGGCGGTGCGATGGAGCTCTTATCGGATATCTCGGTTGATACCGGGATGTACGGAAATGAAACCGGTAGAGAAATGTATTTAGCAGGAGAACGTCTTGTTCTGCTGATTAGTGGATTCCGCACGGAAGAAGCAGAAAAGGATCAGTTTCTTGACAATACCAAAGATGCGTATTTTTTGTATAACAGGGAATATGCTGTGACGAGGGTGGTTACCTACGATATTTCCGATAGAACCGCCCCAAAGTTGGTTTCTTCTCTGGAACAGGACGGACGTCTGGTGACTTCACGCTGTGCGGACGGAGTGGTATATGTTATCTCGACCTACGGCGACTATTATAACATACCTTACCTCATTGATGAAACTCTGGATATGAAACCGGATTATGCACGGTATATCCCGACGGCAGGGGAAGAACGGATTTCACCGGACTGTATCTATATCAGTGACGAACCGGATTCCGAACGTTTTCTTGTGCTTACCGCTATGTCTCCGGAACAGCCGCAGAGCTATCTGGATACGAAAGCAATGCTGGCGGATGGAGACGAGTGCTATGTCAGCAACAACTATATCTATGTAGGAAGCAGCCGTTGGCAGAATGCGGAGATTCCGTATAATCGTACGGAATTGTATCGCTTTGCCTATGCGGGAGGTACGATTACTCCGGCCGGACAGGTGACGGTAAAGGGGACGTTAGATGACCAGTTCTCCATGGATGAATATCAGGGACACTTACGGGTTGTAACGACTGTGGATGAATATGAATATAAGACAGAAGGCTTACTGAAGAAGAGAACAAGCTTTGTTTCAAGCGAGCGAAGTAATGCGTTATATATTTACGATGATAATCTGCAGTTGACGGGCAGTATTGAAAAGCTTGCACCCGGTGAGCAGATTAAGTCAGCAAGACTGATGGGGAATGTCGGATATTTTGTTACATTCCGTCAGACCGACCCGTTGTTTTCCGTGGATCTGTCTGACCCGGCAAATCCAAAGGTACTCGGCGCGTTAAAGATACCGGGATTTTCTGCGTATCTGCATCCGTTTGGAGAGAACCTTCTTCTCGGTATCGGTTATGATGCGGATGAGAATACCGGTTGGACCGAGTGTGTAAAGCTTTCCATGTTTGACGTGTCGGATCCGTCCAATGTAAAGGAAGTGCATAAACTAAGTCTGCCTGAATTCACGTATACCGGTGTGGCATCTGATCATAAGGCAGCTCTGATTGATGCTTCGAAGGGAATCATCGGCTTTCCGGCAAGAGGATATTCCGATAACGGTGAATACAGTGTATATCACGTATTCCGTTATGACCCTGAAAACGGCTTTTGTCAGGAGTTTTCCGAGGGATATGCCATGGACTGGGACAGCGAGTTGTATGAATTCAAATATGAATTATTCTTCTCTGACTGTCGCGGGGCCTATATCGGCAATACCTTTTATATGCTGAATCCTTGTTATGAGGTGAAGGCTTATGATATGGACAATTGGGAGAATATCGGCAGAATCGGTCTTGTAAAGGAAGTTGAAGAGCGTCAGGAGATGATGGATAAAATTAAGGAAAAGAATGCAACTCCGGTTGTAATAGAACTGGAAGCAAATCCGAGCACCGGCTATACATGGGTAGTTACTACGGAGGGGAACTCGGTGAATCTTTCTAAAATAGAAACTATTGAGGAAGAGGGAAAGGAACAGCTTGTAGGAGCTCCGATTACTCAGCGGTATACCTTTGAGGTAAATGATATCGGAACGACGATTGTTACCTTCGAATATGCAAGGGTGTGGGAGGCCAATAAACCGCTTCGAAAAATAACCTATGTAATGAGCGTAGATGAGAATCTGGAGGCAGTCATTGAATCGGTAACGGAAGAGTAAGGATTGGAAAAAGGCTATTCTCATGGAAACAAGAGTGAAGTTCGGTTTCCTAAAGAATAGCCTTTTACTAATTGGTGTTTGTATGCTGAGCAGTCGGATGAAACAGGTTATTTCTCGCTCAGATATGCTTCATTTCTTTGAATAACTTCCTCCATCACGGCCGGTCCCGGAGCACCGAGAGTATTTCTCTTGGTGACACAGGTTTCCATGCGGATGGCATCGAAAATATCTGCTTCGAATACCGGGCTGATAGCTTTGTATTCCTCTAAGGTCATATTGTCAAGAGCAATTCCCTTCTGTTCACAGAACAGGACTAATTGCCCTACGATACCGTGTGCGTCACGGAACGGTACCCCGTGGTTAACGAGGTAATCAGCAGCATCGGTTGCGTTGGTAAAGCCGTTCTTTGCGCTTGCTTCCATCACAGGGGCATTGACGGTCATGGTGGAAATCATACCGGTGAAGAGCGCAAGGCACCCTTTTACGGTGTCTATGGCATCAAAGGTCAGCTCCTTGTCTTCCTGCATATCCTTGTTGTAGGCAAGGGGAAGTCCCTTCATGGTAGTCAGAATGGATACAAGGGCACCGTAGACACGACCGGTCTTTCCGCGGACAAGCTCTGCGATATCCGGGTTCTTTTTCTGCGGCATAATGCTGCTGCCGGTGGAGTAGGCGTCATCCAAGGTGATAAAACGGTACTCATTGGAGTTCCAGAGAATGATTTCCTCACAGAAACGGCTTAAATGCATCATAATTGTCGAGAAGGCACTCAGCAGCTCGATTAAGTAGTCGCGATCCGATACGGAATCCATGCTGTTTAAGGTGGCACCGGCAAAGTCTAATAGGGACGCGGTGTATTCACGGTCAAGCGGATAGGTAGTACCTGCAAGGGCACCTGCACCGAGCGGACAGTAGTTTAAGCGTGCCTTTGTGTCTGCCAGACGGGAGCGGTCTCTCTTAAACATTTCGAAATAAGCACCGACATGATGCGCAAGAGTAACCGGCTGCGCCTTTTGCAGGTGAGTAAAGCCCGGCATATACGTAGTTACATTTTCCTTCATCAGACGATGAAGCTCCTTCAACAGGGAAATGAGAAGCTCGTCCACAGCATCGATTTCATCGCGGATGTAAAGCTTCATATCAAGAGCAACCTGGTCGTTACGGCTGCGGCCGGTGTGAAGCTTCTTACCTACCTCGCCGACACGGGCAATGAGGTTGGCTTCTACAAAGCTGTGAATATCCTCCTGGGTGCCGTCAATGACAAGGGTGCCGTTTGTAATATCTTCCTCAATACCGGAAAGTCCGGCAATAATTGTATCTCTCTCGGCATCGGTTAATATCCCCTGCTTTGCCAGCATGGTAACATGTGCGATACTGCCGCGGATATCCTGATGATAAAATTTCTGGTCAAAACCGATGGATGCATTAAAATTATGTACTAACTGGTTCGTTTCCTTTGTAAAACGACCTCCCCAAAGCTTCATAGTGGTATCTCCTTTCAAACCGTTTCTACTGTGCGTAATCGTAACATAAAACGGAAGGAATGTCTAGTGGAAAACGATAAGAAAGAGTATTATTTCTTGACAATTCCTCACAATAATGCTACCCTATAACTTGCATTATATAATACCGGTATACAAGAGATACCGATGCTAACTTATAACAGAAATGACAGAGAAAAGATAAAGAGGAATTAACTCATGAGCGAATTTGTTTCAAAAAATCTGGCAGTAAATGAAAAAGGACATTTGACAATCGGTGGACTCGATACGGCAGAACTGGCAAAGGAGTACGGTACGCCGCTGTACGTAATGGATGAGGATTTAATCAGAGAGCATTGCAGAAGCTTCCGTATGTCTATGGAGAAGTACTATAACGGTGCCGGACTTGTCTGCTATGCCAGCAAGGCATTCAGTTGCAAGGCAATCTATCGTATTGTGAAGGAAGAGGGGCTTGGTATCGACGTTGTGTCTGCGGGTGAATTGTATACGGCAGCCTGCGTAGATTTCCCGATGGACAAGGTCTGCTTTCACGGCAATAACAAGACCGAGTTTGAACTTCGTATGGCAATAGAGAAAAAGGTAGGAAGAATTATTGTTGACAATATTTATGAGCTGGAGCTTTTAAATAAACTGGCAGCAGAAGCCGGTGTAAAGGCACGTATTATGTATCGCATCAAGCCGGGCGTGGATGCCCATACCCACGATTTTGTAAAAACCGGCCAGATTGACAGCAAATTTGGTTTTGCTTTGGAAACAGGAGAGGCATTTGAAGCAATTAAGAAAGCACTTTCCATGGAACATATTGAATTTATCGGAGTACATTGTCACATCGGCAGTCAGATTTTCGATATTGCGCCGTTTGTGGAAGCGGCAAATGTGATGCTGGGATTGATTGAGCAGGTAAAGGAAGAGCTCGGTCACGAGATTACAGAGTTAAACCTTGGCGGCGGTTTTGGAATTAAGTATACGGAGGCTGATACTCCGGTACCGTATGAAAACTATATGGAGCAGGTTTCGGATACTGTAAAAGCACTTTGCCAAGAAAAAGGTCTAAAGCAGCCATTTATTTTAATCGAGCCGGGACGCTCCATTGTGGCTCCTGCCGGGATTACGTTGTACACGGTAGGTGGCATTAAGGAAATTCCGAATATCCGGACCTATGTATCGGTGGATGGTGGTTTGGGGGACAATCCGCGCTATGCGCTGTATAAATCAGAATATGACTTTGAGATAGCCAATAAGGCAAATCAGGCAAAGACTGCTGTGGTAACCGTTGCGGGCAGATGCTGCGAAAGCGGAGATTTGCTTGGGGAAGGAGTAGCACTGCAGAATGTGGAGGTAGGAGACACGCTTGCGGTACTGGCTACCGGAGCTTATAACTATTCCATGTCATCCAATTATAATCGTGTGCCAAAGCCGCCGGTTTTAATGGTGAGTAAAGGAACCGCGAAGGTTGCGGTAAAGCGGGAGACACTGGAAGATATTGTAAGAAATGATGTCTAAAATAAAAATAGGACTTGTTTCCGAAAGAAAATAGAGGTATAATATAGAAAATTGCCGACTAAAACGGATGGGACTGCCATGTGAATGCATGGTGGTTCTTTTCTGCGTGTATGGCAAAATCACAGGAGGAAAGAGAAATGAAGATTTTAGTAATTAACTGCGGAAGCTCTTCTTTGAAGTACCAGTTAATCGACATGGAGAACGAAAACGTTCTGGCAAAGGGTCTTTGCGAGCGTATCGGTATCGAGGGTTCCAAGTTAACACACAAGCCGGCAGGTAAGGACGTTTTGGAAAAGGCTGAGGCAATGCCGGATCACCAGGTTGCTGTTAAACTTGTATTGGATGCACTTCAGGATGCTACCTACGGTGTTATCTCCAATGTGAACGAGATTTCTGCAATTGGTCATCGTGTACTTCATGCAGGTAAGTACTACAGCGATTCCATTATTGTAAACGAGGATGTTAAGAGAGTGATTCGTGAATGCTTCGATCTCGGACCTTTACACAATCCGGCAAACTTAATCGGTATTGAAGCATGTGAAGCCGCTATGCCGGGTATCCCGAATGTAGCTGTATTTGATACTGCATTCCATCAGACGATGCCGGAGAAGGCATATATGTACGCTATCCCGTACGAGTACTATGAAAAGTACAGTATCCGCAGATACGGTTTCCACGGAACCAGCCATCGCTTTGTTTCCAAGAGAACGATAGAAGTGGCAAAGCTTGACCCGAATAATTCCAAGGTTATTGTTTGCCACCTTGGTAACGGCGGCAGTATTTCCGCAGTCGTAAACGGCAAGTGTGTAGATACAAGTATGGGACTTACGCCGCTTGAGGGCTTAATCATGGGAACCAGAAGCGGTGACCTTGACCCGGCCGTTGTTCAATATATTGCAAATAAGGAAGGCAAGGATGTAAACGAAGTAATCAACATCTTAAACAAGAAGTCCGGTATTTTAGGTATCTCCGGTATTTCCAGCGACTTCCGTGATGTGCAGAAGGCACAAAAGGAGGGCAATCACAGAGCCAATGTCGCAATCGATGCTTTCGTATACCGTGTAGCAAAGTACATCGGTGCTTATGCCGCTGCAATGAACGGAGTAGATGCGATTACGTTTACTGCAGGTGTCGGTGAAAATGATGCCGCAATCCGTAAGGAGGTTTGCTCCTATCTCGGATACCTTGGCGTTACCGTGAATGAGGAAGCAAATAAGATTCGCGGTGAGGAAGTGGAGATTTCTGCAGCGGATTCCAAGGTAAAGGTATTTGCAATCCCGACCAACGAGGAGCTTGCGATTGCAAGAGAAACCAGAGATTTAATTTAAAGAAAAATAAAAAAACAGTTGACAAACCGATAGTCGGATACTATAATGTTCTAGTGTGAGTTTTGGAACCATACCAAAGGTATGCCATTTGGCGGGACAGGAGCTTTGTATGACAGTATCTTTATCAGAGGCCATGCAGGTTGCGGGCGGAGTATTCACAAAAGAGTTTCCGTACGGACCGGAAGAGTTTTGTTATGCCGGAGGACGATATCCGTTTCTGGAAAAGAAACCGGTAAGTTTAACGGTAGCGAATCTCGGTGGACGTAAGGTAAGAATCGAACTGGAAGGTGAAGTTACATTGTCTATGCCGTGTGACCGTTGCCTGCGGGAGGTGGCTGTTCACATTCCGTTTCAGTCGGAACGGGAGGTTGATTTTTCCAAAAGTAATGAGGAAAGAGCTGCCGAATTGGACGAAACCGGTTTTATAGACGGATATGATTTAGACGTGGACGCATTTGTCTGCGAGGAAATCTTGCTTGGGTTCCCCATGAAGGTTCTGTGTCAGGAAGACTGCAAAGGAATCTGCAAGATTTGCGGAGCAAATCTGAACGAGGGTGAGTGTGGGTGTGACCGCACGGAACCGGATCCGAGAATGTCTGTTATCCGAGATATCTTTAACAACTTTAAGGAGGTGTAATCATGGGAGCAATTTGTCCGAAGAATAAGCATTCCAAGGCAAGAAGAGACAGTCGCAGAGCAAACTGGAAGATGACTGCTCCGAATCTTGTTAAGTGCAGCAAGTGTGGCGCGCTTATGATGCCGCACAGAGTTTGCAAGGCTTGCGGTTCTTACAACAAGAAGGAAATCATCGCAGCTGAGTAATACACTTAAAAAGCTTATAAATCCAAGGGTTTCAGCAATGTTGCCCTTGGATTTTTTGCTTTATAGGACATTGCGCAATTTCCTATAAAGCAAAAAACGCTCCGCTAAGGATGCGCACTCGCGCGATTGGAAAGTGTCGCAAGCGACCGCGCTCAGCGCGAGAGTCCGCAAGCGGACTCTTTGTTCTACCCCAGAATTGAAAACTTCCAAATTCACATAAGGTTTCTCGAAAATAAATTCCTCTAATTCAACCAATAGTTAATATGTTTTTTAAAAAAAAGGAAGAACGGTTGGTGGTACTTTGACTTTTGACGTGTTATACTGACCTTACAAAGCAGCTTTGAAGAATTAGTGAAGGGCAGGAAAGATTATGTTAGAAGAAAATATTCGTGCAATGCGCAGGGAAAAAGGATTAACACAGGAACAACTTGCAGAGGTGATGGGAGTTTCCACGGCATCGGTGTCAAAATGGGAAACCGGAATGGCTGTACCTGAGTTGTCGATGCTTGCAGCATTGGCAGATTATTTTGAGATGTCGATTGATGCTTTGATTGGCCATACGGTGGATAAAGCGCAATTAGAGGGAAAAGTGACGGCGGTAAAAGAATTGTCGCAATCCGGTGAAGATGATAAGGCAATGGAGCAGATAGAGGAATTGCTTCGCAGATATCCGAATGAATATAGTGTAGTAGAGTGTGCAGCAAGCGTATACTATACCTCTTTTATTCATAAGGCAGAGAATGGAAAAATGCACCGCTGTATGGAATTAATCCGCAGAAAGTATGATTTGTCCAAGGAAAGCGCAGGGAAAAAGTGGTTTGAGCTTTGTGCAGAACTTGCTAATTGCCATGAACTATTAGAAGAGTGGGATCTGGCAAAGAAGTACTACGAGGAAAGTAACATGGCGGGTAGGAACGATTCGAATATTGCCCGTTGTCTGGCAGAAATGGGTGAGGTTTCCCTTTCTGTCGATGGTATTTCCAAATCGGTAGAGAGTAACCTGTTTGCCATAATCAGAGACCTTATGTATTTGGCGACTCTTTGGGAAAAGCAAGGGGAACGGGGAAAGACAAAGGCTACCTACTATGGTGCAATCCATCTGATGGATGCATGCAAGTGTCAGATGGATTTTGGAATGATGAAGCTTATCTGCCGGTTTGCGTTGGCATGCATTGAAAGGGAAGATGATAATTGGGAAGCAGCGAAGGAACACATCTGTCAGGCAGTCCGTATAGAAGCGGGCAGGGAGTTTGGGGAAACCGATGGCGAGGATGTCTTCCTACAGTCAGCGGAAGCGCCAAAGATCATCCACACGGCCTATGACGGAAACAGTCAAATTGTGCTATGGTTGATGGAAAAAAATGAGGAAGAACTTCTAACTGTGGCAAAGGAGGAGCTTACAAAGCTGCAGACCGCATAAAGATTAAGCCATGAAGAACAGCCGGAGCATGGTTCACTTTACGTATCGGATAGAATATAAGAAAATATGGATATTTAGCTTGCGGATAATCCGTACCTTGAATATTTAAGAGGATTGTAAAACCAAGGGTTTTGTTGATAACCCTTGGTTTTCTTAACTATAAATTGCTATGATAAAACCGTAACAAAGTAAACCTTTGTTCGAAGTTACTCTTGCTTTTTGAGAAATGTTATGGTAAACTATAGCTGAAAAGAAACGCTATAGCGTTTTGATTTTCAATACGGTTCTGTAAAAAATCCCTTTTTGTATGTAAACATATAGTTTAATGTAAATATATATTTTTTTGCAAATGTGATTTTATGTGTCACAAGGAGGTTGAATGGAAAAATATCTTGAAATGACGATTACCCAGTTGAGAGAAGAAGCAAAAAAGCGTGGATTGAAAGGGACTTCTGCAATGAAAAAACAGGAGTTGAGTGATTTGTTGTCTGCGTCCGACCGTGCATCGGAGCCGGGGCAGAAGGCGAAAAAGATAGAAGCAGCACCGGCAAAAGTTACACAGAAGGTATCTGCAGTACAGGAAACGAGAGGGAAGACAGCTGAGACTTCTGTGGGAAAAAGACCACAGGGAAGTACGGAACGTTCTGTACAGGCGAAGCCGTATGGAATGCAGGAGCGTCCGAATATGACGAAGCCGCAGGGAGGACAGGAACATCAGAGTATGCCAAAGCCAAGAGAACAGCAGGAACGTCAGCGAATGGAAAAGATGCAGGGGTTGCAGGAAAATCAGACATTTGCAAAGCCACAGAGCTCACAAAACAGTTCCGGAACTCCTAAGAAGCAGGGCAGTGCAGAGCGTCCGGCACAGGCAAGACCGCAGCAGGCCGAAGCGAGGACACCTCAAACGGAAGTAAAGCCGCAGCAGCCGGATGTTAGGATGCAGCAGTCGGAAGTGGTAGCTGAAGTTTCACAGCAGCGTTTTGATCCGGAAAAGGCAACACCGGATGATATTAAGCGCCTTGACAGCGGTGATACCAGAGTGGGTATTTTGGAGGTAATGTCAGAGAACTTCGGCTTTATCCGCTGTGATAATTATCTTCCGGGTGAAAATGATGTCTATGTTTCTCCGGCACAGATTCGAAAGTACGGCTTAAAGACCGGGGACATTATCTGCGGTAATACAAAAATTCGTATGCAGAATGAGAAGTTTAGTGCGCTTCTTTATATTAAGAATGTCAATGGACTTCCGGTAGAGGAGATTATAAAGCGGAAGCGTTTTGAAGATTTAACGCCGATTTTCCCGAATGAGCGTATTCATCTGGAGACGCCGGGCTGCAGCCTGTCGATGCGTATGGTAGATTTGATTTCTCCAATCGGTAAGGGACAGCGTGGTATGATTGTTTCCCAGCCGAAGACCGGTAAGACAACCCTTTTGAAACAGATTGCAAAGGCAATTACGAAGAATCATCCGGAGATGAATATGATTATTCTTTTAATCGATGAGCGTCCGGAGGAGGTTACGGATATTAAGGAGTCAATCGAAGGGGATAAGGTGGAGGTTATCTACTCTACCTTTGATGAGCTCCCGGAAAATCATAAGCGTGTTTCTGAGATGGTAATTGAGCGGGCAAAGCGTCTGGTAGAACAGAAGCAGGATGTCGTGATTCTGCTTGACAGTATCACCCGTCTGGCACGTGCCTATAATCTTACGGTTGCTCCGAGCGGGAGAACATTGTCCGGTGGTCTGGACCCGGCAGCACTTCACATGCCGAAGAAGTTTTTCGGCGCTGCGAGAAATATGCGAGAGGGCGGCAGCCTTACGATTCTTGCTACTGCGCTGGTTGACACCGGAAGCCGTATGGATGATGTTGTTTTTGAGGAATTCAAGGGCACCGGTAATATGGAGCTTCAGTTGGACCGCAATCTTTCCGAGCGCAGAGTATTTCCGGCAATCGATTTGCCGCGTTCCAGTACGAGACGGGATGATTTGCTGCTTACGAAGGAGGAACAGGAAGCAACCGCACTGATGAGACGCCTGTTTAACGGAGCAAAGGCGGAAGAGTCCATCGAGAATATTATGCGCACGTTCCAAAGTACAAAAAATAATGCAGAGTTTGTGCAGATGATAAAGAAGTATCGCTAGGAGGACATCGCATGGCTGCAATTGATAATGACTGGCTTCCGGCAATCAATGCGGAGTTTAAGAAGCCGTATTACGCGGATTTATATCGATTTGTAAAAGACGAATACGCAAAAACAGTAGTATATCCGCCGGCAGATGAGATTTTTTCGGCCCTTCATCTGACACCGCTTTCCAAGGTAAAGGTAGTAATTATCGGGCAGGACCCGTATCATAATGTGGGACAGGCTCACGGACTTTGCTTTTCGGTCAGACCGGATGTGGAGATTCCGCCGTCCTTAGTTAATATCTACAAAGAGCTGCAAAGTGATTTGGGCTGTAGGATACCGAACAACGGGTATCTGGTGAAGTGGGCAGAGCAGGGTGTACTTTTATTAAATACCGTGCTCACCGTGCGCGCACATCAGGCGAACTCTCATCAGGGAAAGGGATGGGAACAGTTTACAGATGCGATTATTCAGGCGGTGAATGCGGAAGACCGGCCGATTGTATATCTGCTTTGGGGGCGTCCGGCACAGAGTAAGATGTCAATGTTAAACAATCCAAAACATAAAGTCCTCACGGCACCTCACCCGAGTCCGCTTTCGGCACACAGGGGGTTTTTCGGGTGTAAGCATTTCTCTCAGGCAAATGCCTTTTTGGAAGAGAATGGTATAGAGCCGATTGATTGGCAAATAGAAGATAAATAAAAGATAAATAAAAGGTAGCTCCCATGCCCGCCTATGCGAGCATGGGAGCTGAATCATTGTGTTGAGGAATCTTTATTTCTGACCAAAGCCCCAAAGTGGTTCGTTCACAACCTTCGGTTGAAGAAAACACCATCCATCTGTTCTCTGTCGGTCAGACAAAAGAGATGTTACACTGAATTCATCAAAGACAGAAAGGGGTCATACCTATGACGATGAATGAAAACATTAAAACGCTTCGTTTGCAGAAGCGTTTGTCCCAGGAAGCACTTGGTGAATTGTTGGGGGTAACGGCACAGGCGGTATCGAAATGGGAGCAGGGACTTACCTCTCCGGATATTTCGTTGTTGCCGATGTTGGCAGATTGCTTCGGGGTAACCATCGACAGCCTGTTTCAGGGCGTGTCGAAAAGAAAATATCCGGGGTATGGGACTGACAGGATGGAGTTGTATGCCATTTATGAAGATGAGAACGGAACGGACGAGGATTTCAGACGTGCGGAGGAAGCCATTGCCGAGAGTAAACAATGGTGTGAAGAGGAGCCGAATGCCCGTTGGGCCCATGTATACCATTCTCAGGCACTGGAAGGAGCCGGACGGTTAGAAGAAGCGTGGAAAGAAATAGAGATTGCGCTTACGGTTCAGGATGAGGAGCTGGGAGCGGAATGGGTATCCGAAGACGCAGGAGATTTATGTGCCAAGCTGGGACGCTATGAGGAGGCCATTTCCTATTGGGACAAAATTTCAAAGGATTCCACGAGTATTTCCCATTTGTTCTCCAAAGCAGAGCTGTATGCCTCTATGTGGGAGAAGGAAAAGGCTATTAAACAGTTTGAGGAAATCCTTGCATGGCTGGAAGAGCATGGGTACAATATGGAACTGGAGAGCGTGTATCCTATGCAGAGAATCGAAGCAATTAAGAAGTCGTAGGAATAAAACAGCGTAGGCAGGACCTTGCTTGGTCACAGTCTACGCCGGTTTACAGCAGAGTCCATAGTAGTGAATTAACAGTTCTTCCAGTGCAAGCAAATCGTTTTCCGTTGTTGACCAGCTTGTTGCAAATCTGACAACGGTATGTGTATCGTCGTATTTTTCCCAGAAACTAAAAGCAATTTTCTTCTTCATCTGCTCCATCTTGCTATTTTCTAAGATAACAAATTGCTGGTTGGTAGGAGAGTCTATGAAAAACGGAAGATTATGTGCGATGAACATATTCTTCATTCGTTCTGCCATATCAATTGCATGTTTACCAATGGAAAAGTATAAGCCATTGGTAAATAAGGTATCGAACTGTATCCCTAAAAGCCGGCTCTTTGCCAAAAGTGCTCCGCGCTTTTTTACTGATGTTAAAAAGTGCTTTGGTTTGTTTACATGTGTGAAGACAACAGCCTCTCCGCACAGTGCACCGACTTTTGTACCGCCGATGTAAAACACGTCACATAAGCGTGCAATATCGGAAAGAGTTACGTCGGAAGCCTTACTCATCAGTCCGTATCCCAGACGGGCTCCATCTAAAAAGAGAGGGATGTTATACTGATGACAAATCTCAGAAATCTGTTCGAGTTCATTCTTTAAGTAAATAGTGCCATATTCCGTAGGGTGGGAGATATATACCATTCCCGGGAACGGCATATGCTCGTGATTGCCGTCAGCATAAAAATCAGCCAGATATTTGCTTAATACATCAGGAACGATTTTACCGTTGCTTTGCGAAATCTCCAGCACTTTATGTCCGGTATATTCAATTGCGCCGGCTTCGTGAACGTTTACGTGTCCGGTTTTGGCAGCAACAACACCCTCATAATCTGAAAGCATCGTGGAAATGATTACGGCATTCGTCTGCGTTCCTCCGACAAGAAACTCAATATCAGCATTTTCCATACCGATTGCTTTCCGAATTTTGTTTTTGGCGCTTTCACAGTACTTATCAGCTCCATATCCGGACAGACTCTCAAGATTTGTTTCGCAGAGCCGCTTTAATATTTCGGGATGCGCTCCTGCAATATAATCACTTTCAAATGAAATCATTTTTGTAATACCCCAGTCAGATTTATTTTGTTATTTGCTTTACCGCGGTCGCAAGCATCAGCTTGATACGATTGAGCTGATTGACCTCCGATGCACCCGGGTCGTAGTCTACGGCTACGATATTACTTTCCGGATGACGGCGGCGAAGCTCCTTAATTACGCCCTTGCCTACGACATGATTCGGCAGGCAGGCAAACGGCTGGGTGCAGACGATATTCGGGACACCGGTATGAATAAGCTCTATCATCTCTGCAGTTAAGAACCAGCCTTCACCGGTCTGGTTACCGGTGGATACGATATCCTCTGCATAATGTGCGAGAGTGTCGATGCGTGCCGGAGCATCGAAATGTTTACTTGCCTCCAGTTCCTTTCTTGCAGTGCCGCGGAAACGCTCCAAAAATGAATAAATGATGTTGTTGATATGCTTGCTCTTTTTGGATTTTCCGAGGTAATCCGCCTTAAAGTTTGCATCATACAAGGAGTAGTGGAAGAAGTCCAGTAAATCCGGAACTACAGCTTCCGCACCCTCTGCCTCTAACAGCTCTACAAGATAATTGTTTGCCGCGGGAAGGAACTTAACCAGGATTTCTCCGACGACGCCGACGCGCGGTTTTTTTAATGTCTCGTTAATCGGAAGGTTGTCGAACTCATGAATGATTCCGCGGACATTTTTCTTAAATTCGGACATCTTTGGATTTGCTACGGCATTACAGCATATCGTATTCCATTTTTCATACAAAGCGTTAGCAGAGCCCTTTTCAAGCTCATAAGGACGCATACGGTACAATACGCGCATCAGGACATCTCCGTAGACGATGGATTGCAGGACTCCGACTAACATCTTAGGTGTGTAGGTTAAGCCCGGATTTTTCTCGATTCCGGAGGTGCTGATAGAGACCACAGGGATATGTTCCATGCCGGCCTTCTGCAATGCACGACGGATAAACCCGATGTAGTTGGTAGCACGGCAGCCGCCACCGGTCTGCGTAATCATAATGGCAACCTTGTTTGTGTCGTATTTGCCGGAGAGCAGGGCTTCCATAATCTGTCCGACCACCATAAGAGAAGGATAGCAGGCATCGTTATTTACATACTTCAGACCGACATCAACGGCCTTTCTGCCATCATTTCCCAGTACAACAATATTGTAGCCCTGTGCACGAAGAGCCGGCTCAAGGATTCTGAAATGAATCGGGGACATCTGCGGTGCAAGGAGCGTATAGTTTTCACGCATTTCCTTTGTAAAGATAACGCGGTGGTGTGCAGCATCTGCCTCATGAGGTACGATTCCCTTGCGTCTACGGTCAGCGACGGCAGAAAGAAGGGAACGGATACGGATACGGGCAGCACCGAGGTTATTGACCTCGTCAATCTTCAGTACGGTGTATATTTTCCCGGAGGCGGTTAATATGTCGCTTACCTGGTCGGTCGTAACGGCATCCAGTCCGCATCCGAAGGAATTCAGCTGAATCAGTTCCAAATCATTACGGGTACGTACAAAGGATGCGGCAGCGTAAAGTCTTGAGTGGTACATCCACTGGTCTACAACCAGGGTCGGACGGTCAACCTTTCCGAGGTGGGACACAGAGTCTTCGGTCAGTACCGCAACGTTGTAGGAGGTAATCAGCTCCGGAATACCGTGGTTGATTTCGGGGTCGATATGGTATGGTCTGCCTGCAAGAACAATACCGAGAATACCGTTTTTCTCTATGTAGTCCAAAGCCTGCTCACCGGCACGCTGCATATCCTGTCTTGCGGTAGCAAGCTCGTCCCATGCCTTGGAGGCGGCAACGGTAACTTCATCGGCAGGAATGCCGCGCTCTGCCATAATCTGCACCAGACGTTTGGTGGCGATTTCCTTTGTTTCAAGAGAAAGGAACGGATTTGCAAAATCGATATGCTCACTGCGGAGCTCTTCTACGTTATTCTTTATGTTTTCACCGTAAGAGGTGACAATCGGGCAGTTATAGTGGTTTCCGGCATCCGGAAACTCTTTCCGCTCGTAAGGAATACACGGATAGAAAATAAATTTGCAGCCTTCCTTAATCAGCCAGGAAATATGACCGTGAGCGAGCTTTGCAGGATAACATTCGGATTCACTCGGGATGGATTCGATGCCCATCTCGTAAATCTTACGGCTGGAAAGCGGAGACAGGACGACACGGTAGCCGAGCTCTGTAAAAAAGGTGTGCCAGAACGGATAGTTCTCGTACTGATTCAGGACACGCGGAATACCGACAGTACCACGCTTTGCCTGACTTTCCGTAAGCGGTGCATAGTCAAAATAACGCTTTAACTTGTACGCAAACAGATTCGGAATGTCTGCATTGCTCTTTTCTTTTCCGAGGCCCTTTTCGCAACGGTTACCGGAAATAAAACGGCGGTCTCCGGAGAAACGGTTAATGGTGAGCAGACAGCTGTTCGTGCAGCCTTTGCAACGGGACATGGTGGTTTCGAATTTCAATTCGTTCAGTGCTTCGGCGGAAAGTAATGTTGTTTCCTGACCGGTGTAATGTTCTCTTGCTAAGAGCGCTGCTCCGAAAGCACCCATAATACCTGCGATATCCGGGCGAATTGCTTCACAGCCGGAGATTTTCTCAAAGCTTCGAAGAACGGCATTGTTGTAGAAGGTACCGCCCTGTACAACAACCTTTTTACCTAAATCCTTCGGGTCAGATATTTTGATTACTTTGTAGAGTGCGTTTTTAATGACGGAATACGCAAGACCTGCGGAAATGTCCGCAACGGTAGCGCCTTCCTTCTGCGCCTGTTTTACCTTTGAATTCATGAAAACGGTACAACGGGTACCGAGATCAATCGGATTTTCCGCAAACAATGCGATTTTAGCGAAGTCGGCCACCTCGTAGTTTAAGGATTTGGCAAAGGTTTCGATAAAGGAACCGCAGCCGGAGGAGCAGGCTTCGTTTAACTGGACGCGGTCGACGGAAGAGTTCTTAATCTTGATACATTTCATGTCCTGACCGCCAATGTCAAGAATACAGTCAACATCCGGAGCAAAAAATGCTGCCGCATGGTAATGGGCGACGGTTTCAACTTCACCTTCGTCTAACATAAGAGCAGCCTTAATCAATGCTTCTCCGTAACCGGTAGAGCAGGAGCGTACAATTTCGGCGCCCTCCGGAAGCAGGGAGTAAATCTCCTTCACCGCTTTGATGGTGGTTTTTAAAGGACTTCCGTTATTGTTGCTGTAGAAGGAGTATAAAAGGGTACCGTCTTCTCCTACAACTGCCGCTTTGGTCGTTGTGGAACCGGCATCGATACCGAGAAAGCATTTTCCGCGATAGGAGGAAAGCTCTGCTTTCTTTACTGCATGTGCATTGTGCCGGGTAAGGAACTGCTGATAGCTTGCTTCGTCGGAAAACAGAGGCTCCATACGGGAGACCTCAAACTCCATTTTGATACCCGTGCGCAGACGGGAAATCATCTCGGACAGGGAAACAGAAGCTTCTTCCTTTGCATTCATGGCGGAGCCGATGGCAGCAAACAGGTGGGAATGCTCCGGAGCAATTACCTGTGCCGGGGTCAGGTTCAAGGTACGGATAAAAGCGGCCTTCAGCTCTGTGAGAAAGTGAAGCGGACCGCCAAGGAATGCCACGTTACCGCGGATTGGTTTACCACAGGCAAGACCGCTGATGGTCTGATTTACCACAGCCTGAAAGATAGAAGCGGCAAGGTCCTGCTTTGTAGCACCTTCGTTAATCAGCGGCTGAATATCGGATTTGGCGAATACACCGCAACGTGCCGCAATCGGATACAGCGCCTGATACTCTTTGGCATACTCGTTCAGACCGGAGGCATCGGTTTTTAACAGAGAAGCCATCTGGTCGATGAAAGAGCCGGTACCGCCTGCACAGATACCGTTCATACGTTGTTCTACGCCGCCGGTAAAATATATAATTTTTGCGTCTTCACCGCCAAGCTCAATGGCAACATCGGTCTGGGGAGCATAATCTCCGAGTGAGGTGGCAACAGCTACAACCTCCTGTACAAACGGAACTTCAAGGTGCTTTGCGATAGTCAATCCGCCGGAACCGGTAATGACCGGGTGGAGGACAAGCTCGCCAAGTGCGTCCTTTGCTTTCTCCAGCAGGCTTGCAAGGGTGCCCTGAATATCTGCATAGTGTCTTGTGTAGTCAGAAAAAACAACCAGACCGGACGGGTCTAAAATTGCAATCTTTACAGTGGTGGAACCGATATCGATTCCGAGAGAATAAAAATTCTTTTTCTCAGCCATAATGAAACTCCCTTTCTGCTATATCATTGAAACACGGGTCCGGGGGGACACGCTGTTGTATGTAGGTTCTCTTTGATATGAAACATACTTATTTATTATACGACACCATTCGGCAGGTTGCAAGGAAAAATATCAAAGGAATTTCTTAAAAAAGAATAATCTTTCGCACGGCGGGAACAAAGCAGCATATTTTATAGGTGAAAAAGAGATTCGGGAGAGTAACATGGCAACCTTTGATACCTGTAACGGCATAATTTATACGATAAAAAAAGGGGATACACTGTATTCGATAAGCGGGCGGTTCCGCGTGCCGTTAGCCAGAATCCTTCGGGCTAATCCTTATATTGACATCTATAATTTACAGATCGGAGAGCAGATTTGCATTCCGAAATGTCCGAATTGTAATCCGTTCTATCTGATGTCCTATATTATTAAGGAGAACGAGACAATGCTTGATGTGTTAAATCGTTTCGGAATCGAATTGGAAGATTTGCTAAAGTACAATAATCTCAACGGGATTATGTTACAGGCAGGCTCCAAGCTTCAGATACCGGTGCGGAAAGAACGGGAGACAGAAGAGGATGAAGATTAATGCGGCTGTAAAGGCAGTATTTCAGTGGGCGGAGAGGCTTTTACGCCTCTCTGCGGTTATGCGGTTATAAAAAAATGAAATGCAGGATTGAAGCTGACGGCGTAATATGATACACTGAAAGAGAAAATGGGCAAAAGAAATGGGTGGTGTTAAGATGGAGAAGGTAACAGATGCAATCCGGACGATAAGGCGAAACATATTGCATGGAGCTTTGTTTCTGGCTGCACTGTTTCTGTTTTTCGGAATGTCGGACGGTCCGGGGTATCCGGAAGCGGGGAGCAGTACTTCTGATGAGATTAGAGTAGGCTTGAAAAGCTTTTTTTCCGGAAAACAATCAATTGTGATAGAGAATTCCGAACTGGAACTGGGATATTGTGACGGACGGGAATTTGTCCGTGAAACGATACTTTTTTCCGAAAACGGGATACGGGTGACAGCGGAGAAGGGCTCGTTTTTTTCGGTGTCAGAGACCTTTTCCCTTAAGCGGGCGGAAGAACTGGCAGCAAAGCTAACCGGAGCCGGAGCAAAAGCATATGCGGTTATGCTGTTTTCCGGAACAGCAGGAATCTATCTTCCGGTAACGGAAAACGGAATATCTGAGAAGTATGCAAGGGATTTATGTGAGGCAACGGCAAAGCAATGTGGGGTAACACTGACGGGAGGCGCGGAGAAAAGTGCCTATTTGTTGCGACTTGAGGCAGATGAGCGTATTTTGTTTGCCGACGGGGCACAGGGGAAGTATCCGCAGTTTGCTGCAATAAAGAAGGACAAGGACGGTATTCCGGCGGTAAATCTTGGGAGCCGCAGTTATCGGGGAAGAATCGAAATCGGCAGGTATGGAGGAGCATCAACCGTAACGGCTGTTAACGTAGTGCCGTTAGAGGAATATTTGTATGGCGTTGTCCCATGTGAAATGCCGGCCGGCTGGCATATGGAGGCACTGAAAGCACAGGCTGTCTGTGCGCGAAGCTATGCATTGGTGAAGGCCGGTTATCATGCGGAAACAGACATCAAAAGAGGGTTTCGGATGTCCGATACCGTGCAAAGCCAGGTGTATGGCGGAATTACGTATGAGCATGAGAGAAGCAATGCCGCAGTGAATGCAACCAGAGGACAGACGCTGTGTTATGAGAATCGTACCGTGGCAGGGTATTATTTTGCGGCAAGCGGCGGACATACGGAGAATATAGAAGATGTCTGGGGGATTTCTGTTCCGTATTTGCAGGGAGTGCCCGATATCTATGAGAAAAATCCGTCACAGCTTCCCTGGAGTGTGACGCTTAGCAGGAAAGAGCTGGAACGGATTCTGTTATCAGCAGGGGAAAATGTCGGTACAATCAAAAAGGTTATGCAGGAAATTACCACCTCATCGGGAAGAGTTTACAGTATGAGGATAATCGGAAGCCTGGCCGGAGCCGGACTGAGGACAGAGGCTCTGCGAAATGTACTGGAGCTCGCCAGTACAAAATTTAAGGTGATAAGCCCGGATATGATACCGGACCGGGTAACGGTACAGGGAATATCCGGAGCAAAAGAAACAACTATTCACGACTGCTATATCATGAGCGGGGACGGAAGGATTCAAAGTGCGGACGGTCTGACAGAGCAGTATATTGTGCTGAGTGCGGACAATCTGACGAATTTTCCGCGGTATGCCCCGGGAGAGGGGGAGTACCTGTTTGCCGGTATGGGGCACGGACACGGTGTGGGCATGAGCCAGTCGGGCGCAAACGGAATGGCAGAGCAGGGCTTCACTTATAAAGAGATATTAGAGTATTACTTTACCGGCATATCTGTCAGGTAAAGGATACGGATGGAAAGGACAGGATAGATACAATGGAACATTTAAGGAAAAGTGATTATTATTTTGAACTGCCGGAGGAGCTGATTGCCCAGGATCCGCTTCCCGATCGTTCATCTTCGAGACTTTTGGCAGTGGACAAGCGTACCGGCGCGTTTGAGCATCGTATTTTCCGGGATATCACGGAATATCTCAGACCGGGAGACTGTCTGGTACTGAATAATACCAAAGTAATTCCGGCAAGACTCATCGGGGAACGTCTGATTGACTATTCTGATATTAAGCCGGGCTTTGCGCCGGGGGCTGAAGGAGCACAGATAGAGGTGCTTTTGTTAAAGCGGAGAGAGAATGATATATGGGAGACTTTGGTAAAGCCGGGGAAAAAGGCAAGGACCGGAACAAAAATTTCCTTTGGCGGCGGAGCACTGCTCGGTACGGTAGTCGATGTATTACCGGATGGAAACCGGCTGGTGCAGTTTACGTACCGGGGAATTTTTGAGGAAATCCTGGATTCTCTCGGGCAAATGCCGCTGCCGCCGTATATTACACATAAGCTACAGGACAAAACCAGGTACCAGACCGTGTATGCCAAGTATGACGGTTCTGCGGCAGCACCGACTGCCGGACTGCATTTTACTCCGGAACTCTTGAAAGAGATTGAAGAAATGGGAGTGACAATCGCAAGCGTAACACTTCATGTGGGGCTCGGAACCTTCCGGCCGGTCAAGGAAGAGAATATCCTGGAGCATCATATGCATACGGAGGCGTATCAGGTGCTTCCGGAAGAAGCAGAAAAAATAAACCGGACGAAGCGGGAAGGCGGAAGAATCATCTGCGTGGGGACCACCAGCTGTCGTACCGTGGAATCGGCAGCGGATGAGAACGGTGTGGTACAGGCCGGGAGCGGAGATACGGATATTTTTATTTATCCGGGATACCGCTTTAAAGTACTGGATGGTCTGATCACAAATTTTCATCTGCCGGAATCGACACTTCTTATGCTGGTTTCTGCACTGGCAGGCAGAGAAAATGTGTTGCGCGTTTATGAGGAGGCAGTAAAGGAGCGCTATAGATTTTTCTCCTTTGGAGATGCCTGCTATTTCGGAGAACTTGAAAGGAGAACAATATGACAAAGGATCAATGGACCGAAATGACGGAATTTATGAAGGAAGAACCGTCGGTAGTGACGGATTATCTGGAAACAATGTATGATGAAATGCCGGAAAGCGATATTTACGGATTTTACGAGGCAGTATTCCACGACAGACCGGAGGCTGAAGAGAGAGAGGCAGTATTTGAAAAACTGCTTGCTGAGCTTTATGAGCTTACGGAGGAAAGACCGAAGGAGTTTTTTTCGGTAATGCAGCGGGTGAAAAAGGAAATTGTGAAGTAATGCGGAGGAGAAGAAAATGAGATGGATGGTAGCATCGGATATACACGGTTCGGCATATTACTGCGAGAAAATGCTGGAGGCATACCGTGCGGAAAAGGCTGAAAAGCTTGTTTTACTCGGAGATTTGTTATATCATGGTCCACGGAATGAGTTGCCGCGGGACTATGCTCCGAAGAAAGTAATTGCTATGTTAAATGAGGTGGCAGATGAGCTTTTATGCGTACGCGGAAACTGTGAAGCTGAGGTTGACCAGATGGTTCTTTCATTTCCGGTGATGGCGGAGTATGCAGTATTCTATTTCGGAGATACCATGTATTTCGCAACGCACGGTCACAAATTTAACAAGGAGAATCCACCTTGCCTGAAGGAGGGCGATGTCCTGCTTCATGGACATACTCATGTAGTGGCGGATGAACTTTGCAGGGCAACAGGACCGAAAGGGGAGTATACGTACCGGTATCTGAATCCGGGGTCTGTTTCTATTCCGAAAGAGAATACCGGACACGGATATCTTATCTTAACGGAGAATGGTGCGGAATTTCATGAGCTTCATTAAAATATTTATAGAATAAGAGAAGGAGAGAGACTATGGCAGGGGCAGTAAGTACGGGAACTTATCGTAATGTATTTGCAGAATGTGGAATTTCACAGAAAGAGATTGACAGAAGGCTGGAAGAAACATTCCGGACCATGTTTTACGGCAGTGAAGATGAGAGGATTTTCCATCTTGTCGGAGATGACATGGGATATATGGAAGATACCGGAAATCATGATGCACGTACCGAGGGAATGTCGTATGGCATGATGATGTGCGTACAGTTAAACAAAAAGGAAGAATTTG
>JAQXOR010000158.1 GCA_029099805.1 Lachnospiraceae bacterium | reverse complement strand
CGCAAGCGAGATTCTTTGTTCAAGATTACGTTTAGGGAGATTGCAGGTAAGCGGAAAAGTGAGAAAGGGAAAAGAAAGCCCGGTGAAACGGTTAAGTTTTCACCGGGCTTTGCCGATATTATAAAAGAGATAAGAAATGTTTCGGTATTTTGAAGGATACCGCGAACAGTACAAACGGATTTGGATTGGAAGATAAGGAGGTCTTTTATGAACGGAATTCACAGATTTGGGGCTTTCCCGAAGGATGTTAAGGAGTTATTCGGGGCGGGAGAACGTACAGAACGCAAGGGGGCCGGAAAGGGTAAGCGTCCGGGAAATGAAGCTGCAGCAAAGTATGAGATGTCGGATAAGGCAAAGCATATGGATAAGGATGCACTTAAGGAGTATCAGAAAAAGGCAAACGGCATTCACATGGAAGAAAAGAAGAAGACAGAGGGTGAGGTAAATTTAAGCGAAGCAGCAAAGAATCTGCTTGCAGAGCTTAGGGAGAAGTACGGCGATATTGATTTCTTTGTTGCGGAGTTTTCAAATGACGAGGAAGCACAGTATTATCACAATCAGTCTACCAGGAAGTACAGCTGTGTCATTGATCCGGGGACGTTGGAAGAAATGGCAGCGGATGAGGCGGTAAAGGAAAAGTACGTGGGGATTATTGATTCTGCGGATGAGAAGTTTGAACAGGTAAAGGAAGAATTGGGAGAGGATGCCGGACAGATTAGGCGCATGGGCATTACTGTGGATAAGGAAGGGGTAGTAACCTATTTTGCAGAGCTTTCCAGACAGACAGCAAGAGGTCTTGAGGCGCTTTCCGCACAGCAAAAGGCAATCCGGGCAGAAAATAAGGAGCGTGCCGAGAGGCTGAAAGAAAAGCAGGAGGAAAAACGCGCGGAGCGTGAGGAGAAGGCGGAAAAGAAAAATCCGCAGACCGACGTAACTGCCGGAAAGTCTGAAAATCCGTATAAGATATCTGCAGGAACGATAGAAGAGCTGCTTACAAAGCTAAAAGAGCTTTTCGCGGAGAGAACGTCAGACAAAACAGAAGGCGAAGCCGCAGGAAAAGAGGCGGAATCGCAGGAACGACCGCATTTTGATATGACGCTGTAGGTGAGATAGAGAGTAAATGAGACAGGCTTCAGATTCCGGTTCTTTTTATCGGGTTTGAAGCCTGTTTTGTTCCGAGACGAAAAACAAGAAGAAAAACAAGGGATAACAAATAGTTGACAGGAGCGTAATTTTCTGCTACAATGTGTAGTGTACTACAGAATGAAAGGGGGAATTCCGCTGGAGGAAAAGGATTTAGGATATTATATCAAAAACATCAATGACAAGCTGAAAGCAAAAGCGGATGCGGATTTAAAGCAATTTAACCTTACTTTGGCACAGGGTCGCGTGCTGTCGTTTTTGAAGAGTAAAGGGGGAAGGGCAACACAGAAAGAGATTGAGCTTTTTCTCGAAGTGTCTCACCCGACGGTGGTTGGCATTGTTTCCCGAATGGAGCAAAACGGTCATGTGATTAGCTGGACAGACGATACGGACAGACGAAATAAGATTGTCGAGCTGACCGGGAAGGCAAAAGCATTGAGTGAAGATATGGAAAAAAATATACAGGCAAATGAGCAAAAGATGCTTGCAACTCTTTCCTATGAGGAGGTGGTTCAGCTTAAAAGAATGCTTAGGGTGATTTATACAAATCTGGAATAAGTAGGTCGGGTGAGCCCGGCTTTTACTTAAAATTAAAGTGTAGCATGCTACACTGAAAGGAGAAATGATATGATAAAAACACTGATGGGGAGTCTAAGGGAATATAAAAAGGGCTCTCTGATAACAATTTTTTTATCGGTGCTGGAAGCAGCATTTGAGATTTTAATACCGTTATGCATGGCAAAAGTGATTGATTATGGGATTGATGCCGGAAATATGGGGGCTGTATGGAAGTACGGTTTTACGCTGTTATTTTTTGGAGCTGCGTGAGAAAAATAGGGCTTGGGTACTGAGCGCCGCCAGTGCAAACGGTTACGCAAATTCAATGATGCCGATGATGAACGCGCTCGGATATGTGCAGTATGTGATTATTGCGATACTCGGCGCCTATATGGCAATTGCCGGCACGACCAATCTCGGTCTGACGGGAGCCGGAACAATGACGTTAGGAATGCTTGCGTCTTTCCTTACACTATCGCGTAATTTTACGGGTCCCGTTTCACAGATTTCCAATCAGTTCAATTCCATTGTAACCGCACTTGCAGGGGCATCCCGTATTTTTACTTTTATGGATGAAAAGCCGGAAAAGGACGATGGGTATGTGACTCTGGTAAATGCAAGGGAAGAGAACGGTGTGATTACCGAAACCGGAGAGAGGACCGGGATGTGGGCATGGAAGCATCCGCATCAGGACGGTACGGTTACCTATACGAAGCTGGAGGGGAGAGTTGTACTGGATGGTGTGGATTTCGGATATGTTCCGGAAAAGCAGGTTCTGCATGACATATCACTCTGTGCGGAGCCGGGACAAAAAATTGCCTTTGTCGGTGCTACCGGTGCGGGAAAAACGACTATTACCAACCTGATTAACCGCTTTTACGATATTGCGGACGGAAAGATACGCTATGACGGCATCAACATTAACAAGATAAAGAAGGCGGACCTTCGTCGTTCTCTCGGTGTGGTATTACAGGAGGTGAATCTGTTTACCGGAACGGTGATGGAAAATCTTCGCTACGGCAATCCGGATGCGACAGAGGAGGACTGTATTGCGGCGGCAAAGCTTGTGAATGCGGACGGTTTCATCCGTATGTTGCCGCAGGGCTATCACACGGTTTTAAAGGGGGACGGCAGCGGACTTTCTCAGGGACAGCGCCAGTTAATCTCCATAGCAAGGGCTGCCGTAGCTGACCCGCCGGTGATGATTCTGGACGAAGCAACTTCCTCCATTGATACACGTACAGAGGCTCTGGTACAGGACGGTATGGATAAGTTAATGAAGGGAAGAACAGTATTTGTAATTGCACACCGGCTGTCTACTGTTCAGAACTCGGATATGATTATGGTTCTTGACCATGGTCGGATTATTGAGCGCGGAAATCATGACATGCTGATTGCAGAGAAAGGTATGTATTATCAGCTTTATACAGGTTCCTTCGAACTGGAATAGCAGTATAACAAAGAAAGGCATGCCGAATAGAAATTGTTATAAAGTGGCTCTTGCATTCTGTCAGGGAATTGTGGTAGGATATAAGTAAGATGAGAACAAGATACAAAGGAATTCGAATCGCTTGTTAGGGGACGAACGGTTTGGAACGGAGGAGAACAATGGAAATTCTGGCATGCATGTTAATCGGCTATCTGTTTGGGGCCTTTAGCCCGTCCTATATTCTGGGGGCAATCAGCGGGTTTGATATCAGAAAGAGGGGTTCCGGAAATGCAGGTGCCTCAAATGTGATTCTGGTACTCGGAAAAGCGGCCGGAGCGGTGTGCGCATTGCTCGATATTGCAAAGGCGTGTCTGGCGGTATGGATTACGGGAAAGCTGTTTCCGGAGTTTACGTATGCCTTTCCGATTACCGCGGCTTCCTGTATTTTGGGGCATATTTTTCCGTTTTATATGAAGTTTCGCGGAGGGAAGGGACTTGCGTGTCTTGGCGGTGTAGTATTGATGACGGATGTCCGGTTATTTCTCGTGATGATTTCTGTCGAGCTTGTTGTAGTGTTGATTGTAAATTATCTCTGTGTGGTTCCGATGTCTGCATCTGTAATTTATGCAGTGATTTACGGAGTGATGACACATGAGCTTGTTTCTGCCTGTATTTTTCTGTTGGTAGCGGTTGTGATGTGTTTCAAACACACGGATAACCTGCGACGAATTAAGAGCGGGACAGAGGTGCATTTCAGCTATCTTTGGAATAAGGAGAAGGAAATTGCCCGTATTAAAGAAAACGGAGCAACCGAGGCAGAATAAGGATTCCGGATAGTATCTTAATATGATGTTGCAGAGCTGTTGCATGAAAATGTGACAGCTCTTTCTGCGTCCTTGACTATATGGATTTCATCAGTTTGTCCCAAAAAATAAAGGGAAGTACTTGACAAGTATGATGACTGTGCATATACTGTATATATAGATATATACAGATGGGGCTGCATCGAAAAGAATGAATTTATCCGGAGGCCGGAAGAAAGGGGTAACAAAGGAGTTCATCTATGGAAACTGTTTTGAAAGTAAAGATTCCACGTTTACAACGGGATGGATTTGCATTAAAAGAAATAGAATTTGAAGTTGAAGCAGGATATCTGACGGCACTGCTTGGTGTAAACGGTGCGGGAAAAACCACACTTCTTTCAGTGATTTCCGGACTTTTACCGCTTCCGGACGGAGCCGAAGTACAGATTGGCGGCTACTCGTTACGGGAGCGGGAGAGAGAAGCCAAGGAATGTATGGGGTTTGTATTTGATGATTTTCCGTTTGATGAAGGAATGTCCGCAAAGCTTACCGGAGAAATGTACGGACCATATTACAGAAACTGGGACGGTTTCAGGTTCGAAAAGTATCTGGAACGGTTTGAAATACCGAAAAAACGGGCACTGCGAAAGCTTTCAAAGGGTATGAAAATGAAGTTTCAGCTTGCTTTTGCGCTGTCACACGGTGCAAGCTTCCTGATAATGGATGAACCCGCGGCATCTCTTGACCCGATTTTCCGGGAGGAGTTTATGGAAGTGTTAAGTGAAGTACTTGAAGAGGAAACCTGTGGCATTTTGCTTTCTTCTCAGCTTGTTTCCGAACTGGAGGCGAAAGCGGATTATACCGTTATGCTGCATCAGGGAGAGCAGTTTTTTTACGACAGTACGGAAGCTGTTTTAGACAGGTATCGTCTGGTGCGGGGCAGATACGAGCTGTTTCAGTATATGAAAAGTCGTATTTTGGGAACGAGACTTTCCGAGTATACGGCGGAAGGACTTATTTTAAACGACGGCGACCCGGTGCGGCTTGATTTGGAATGTGTGCGCCCGACGATGGAGGATATTATGTATTACATGAAGCAGGGCATCATTAAGAAAGGAACGGTGAAATGATGAAGAAAACAAGAAGCTTCGGAAGTTATTTTCTTTTTCTGATCCGGGAAGGCTTGTTTCGTGGCAGAGAATTGCTGGGATGGCGAGGTATCGTGTTTCTGGTGATTATTGCTTATATGTTGATAGATACCTTTGAAGCGAATACAGAAATCCGGGGGCTGATGTTTCAGGGAGTAGGAGTCCTTTGGATGGTTTTTCTGTTTCCGCCGCGTATGGGAAAGCTTTTATATCTGCTTCCGTTTTCTGTCAAAGAAAGGATGCGTTATCTGAGGACGTATCTGGTGACCTATTTATCTTTTTTTGTAATACTTTTTATACTCATTGGCGGAGTTATTTCTTTGATTTCCGGGTATTCGTATCTTTTGTGGATGAAAAGCTTTGTTTTTTGCGCATTTCCGTTTTTACTGCTTTACAGCGGAGGTGTAGTGAAGTCAATTGCTGTAGTGGAACGGGGAAAACAGCCTGCCTCCGGATGGTTTTTTAGTACGAGAGGATGGTATCAACAGGATACTATTTCTTCAATCAAAGAAGAGTGTACCGATAGGACTGAGGCAGTAGCAAAGGAGAACGGACAGACGACGCCGAGAAGAAAGCAGTGGTCAAAGCAAAGCAGAATAATTGCGTTAGAAGTAGGTCTGGCGATTATTCCGGCACTTCAGAGCTATGGAAATTGGATGTTTACAGGACTTTACAGGATAGCACCGTGGACCTTTTATGCGAGCGGAATTCTGGCATACGGTTCTGCAATTGCATGCCTTGTTTTATTTTGGAAGCAGATTTCAGCGCAGTTAATGGGGAAAGGAAACAGCGGGAAGGAGGAATACGGATGCAGTTTGTAGTTTCGGGACAATCGACATTGCCAATTTATGAGCAGATTATCGGACAGGTAAAAACGGCGATTGTGACCGGTGAGCTAAAGCAGGGTGATATGCTGCCGTCGATTCGTGCACTCGCAAAGGATTTGCAGATTAGTGTCATTACGACGAAGCGCGCCTATGAGGAGCTTGAACGGGAGGGACTGATTTTCTCGGTTTCCGGCAAAGGCTTTTATGTCTGCGAGCAAAATACCGACCTGCTCCGGGAGAAAAAGCTTGCAATGGCAGAGAGGCATATGTTAGACTGTATTAGGGAGTGCCGCGAGGCAGGAATGGAGAGGGAAGACATTATGGAAATGGTGGAAGTATTGTTAGATTCGGAATAAAAAATGGGAGGTATTCGTTTTGCAGGAGCAGATACGAATCGTGGAAAGCCTTGATATGCAGGAAAAGGAGAGAGAAAGACTTTCAAGACCGGCAATCAGTGTGCAGGGCCTGGAGAAGTCTTTTTTTCACTTTGGTGAAGGCAGATTCACATTAAAGGATATTTCATTTACGTTAGAGCGCGGGTACATGCTCGGACTTATCGGCAGAAACGGAGCAGGAAAGTCTACCCTGCTCCGTATTTTGCTACAGAGCATTCCGAGAAAAAGAGGCTCTATGGAGATTGCCGGATATGATGTGGCGACGCATGCAACGGAGGCAAAGAAGCTGGTTGGTTATGTTGGCGAGGATTTTTACTTTCTGCCGAGAGAGAACCTACGGGAGAATGGCAGGGTATTGGGGGCGTTCTATCCGGAGTTTGATGAGGAAAGATATTTGGAGCTTTTAAGTCGCTTTGAGGTAGGAGCGGAAAAGCTTGGAAGTGCGCTTTCAAAAGGAGAAACAACAAAGGCACAGTTAGCCTTTGCTCTTTCTCATAAACCGGAGCTGCTGCTCCTTGATGAGCCGACCGGAGGTCTTGACCCTGTGATGCGGCGGGAGTTTTTGTATGTGCTGCAATCCGAGCTGGTAGAGGAAAGGATGGGGATTATTTTTTCTACTCATATTACGGAAGATTTAGACAAAGTAGCGGATTATATCGCAATGCTGGAAAAGGGAGAGTTGCTGTTCTGTGAATCAAAGGAAGAGCTGTCGGAACGGCTGACCGGAGAGAACGGAGAACGACTTTCTTTAAAACAGCTGATGGTTCGGCTTTGTAAGGAGGGAGGACAATGAAGCAATACATACGGGCAGAGCTTGAGCTTTATAAGAAAAACAGAATAAATGTTATTATGGGACTGTGCGGGTTATTCCTGTATGCCCTGTTACTTCTTTTCTCCGGTATTGGCGGAACCGCTTATTGTGCTGCAATTTCTATCATAGGATTTGTGGACGTATTATTTTTTCTGATACCACTTTATCTGAGTCCGGCGTCTTACTGGCGAAACCGACAAAAGATATGTATTTCCTCGGAACAGTTTCTTCTGGTGCTGGGAGAGAGCAAAAGAACCTATGTAAAGGTGCGGATTGCCGGTTTTGCGGCAATTTATCTGATGGTAACAGGAATAACGGCAGTTATGCAAATACCGGCATATCTGATCGCAGGAGAACAGTATTCTGTCTATGGATTCGGAATAGAGATAGTATTAGTAACGGCATTTACTTTTTTGTCATTACCGGTGCTGTGTTTTGTGCAGGCACGTTTTCTTACGGTGGCAATTCCTCTCTGGTCCGGGTTTTGCGGAGGCTTTGCGGGAGGCTTTTTAGGGGAAATCGCTGATAAGGACAGCAAAGAGGAGTTTCAGACATTTCTTATTTTTATGATAGTAACGGTAACCATCGGTATCCTTTCAATGGGATATAGGTATTGGAAGACAATACGCGAGGAACGTGGCGGAAAGAGATAAAGGGAGGTAGAAAAATGCGTGTATTGGTAAGTTTATGTCTGCTTGGAACCTTTTGCCGTTATAACGGAGAGCGGAAAGCGGAGGAAGGGGTGCTTTCCCTTCTGAAAAGAGAGGATGTTACACTGATTCCGGTCTGTCCGGAGCAGCTAGGCGGGCTTTCCACACCGAGACTTCCTTCAGAACAGCGGGAGGGAAAGGTGTTTGACAAAAGCGGAGCAGAACAGACAGAAGCCTTTGAAAACGGTGCAAAAGAGGTGCTGCGTCTGGCAAAGCTATACGGATGTGAGGCGGCAATCCTGAAGGAACGTTCTCCATCCTGCGGCAGTAAAGTAATCTATGACGGTACTTTTCAGGGAGTCCGGATTTCAGGAGACGGTGTGTGTGCGGGACTGTTGAAGACAAATGGAATTCCGGTGTTTGGTGAGACTGAGTTACCGGAGTTTTTTGAGTTTCTGAGAAAGCACGGATGAATTCAGTGCTTTCTTAGAAGACTTAATCTTTAATGTAAGAGCAGACTTTGTACTGTAAAGAGGACTGCCATAAATCCAAAGTTGATTGCAGTAAATAATAGGATATAGTTTTTTGTCTGTTCCGGGTTATGCTTTCTATATTCGGAAAAGGTAATCAGACTTGCCAGAGAGGCAATTAAGGTTCCGAGACCTCCGATATTAACGGCCGGAAGAAGGTTTGCATAGTCTGTGGTAAAATGCGACAAAAGTACAGCGCTGGGTACATTACTGATGCACTGACAGGAAAGAATTCCGAACAACAGGGTATTCATTGGCAGAAGTCCGGAGAAAAAGCTGTTGACAGCCGGGATTCTTGCGAGATTTCCGCTGAATACGAAAAAGGCACAGAAAGTGGCAAGAAGCGGGTAGTTTACTTCCTTAATGGCCTTTCTGTCAAGGAAAAGCAGGGCGATTGTGATAACAACGGTGCCTGCAATATATGGTATTACACGGAAGACAATTAAAATGCTGCACACGAAGAGAACAGAGTAAAGAAGGGTTCTCTTTACCGGAAGATGATATTCCTCCTCGTTTTTTAAGGTGAGGGGTGTCGGCTTTACAAACAGGCAGATTGCCAGTATAAGTAAGGTGGCAGTCAGAAAAGACGGCAGCATAATCTGTACAAATTCTGTTGTGGCAATGTTAAAGTAGGAATATAAGTAGAGGTTTTGCGGATTACCGAACGGAGTTATCATACCCCCAAGATTTGCCGCAATGTTTTGCATAATAAATACAAATGCCATTGACTTTTTGTTCCCGGTACTGTTTAACACAAAATAACCGAGCGGAAGGAAGGTAAGCAGTGCCATATCATTTGCCAGGAGCATAGAGCCGATAAAGGTAATAAACACAAGTCCAAGTGTGGCATTTCTTAATGTATGCAGCTTGATAACAATTGTTTTACTGATGACTTCAAATAAGTGGATATGGGAAAATGCAGATACTACGGCAAGAGTACAGAACAGTGTTGCCAGTGTCCGCAAATCAAAATAGCCGAGATATGCAGTATCCGGCGGAACCAAAATGCAGGTCACCGCCATGACTGCCAGAGCAATGCAAAGCACTGCCTGTTTCTTTGCAAAGGCAGTAACCGGTTGCAGAATGTGGTTGTTAAAAAAGTCCCCAAGGGACATATGATTTTTAGGTATGGATTGTCTACCGTTTAGTGAAACAGCTTTCATGGGAGATACCTCGTTTGCGGTTATTAACATACAAAACTGATTGTAGCAGAAATTTCTGAAAATGCAAGAGAACATTTGAGAAAAAAAGAAACACAAAAGAAAAAAGTCTTACGCATGAGAAGCGCAAGACTCTTTGTTTTTCCTGACAAAATTATTCCTCAAAATCGGCATCGGAAGCTGTGTTTGGGATGTAGTCGTCCTCTGCCGGGTCTTCATACTCATCCTCTAATTCGCCGTCCTCAATGTATACAGGGTGAGTATAGCGGTATACCGCATAGGCAATGGCTGCAATGGCAGCAAGAGCACCGATGATTGCAAACAGATAAACAACAAAGCATTTCTTTTCTTCTTTTTCTTCTTCTTCTTTCTTTAAGTGAAGCAGCTCTGCAAGCTTTGCATTGCTGGATACCAGTTCTTCTAACTTTTTCATTGTGCTGTTCATGGTAATTTCCTTCCTTTCCTATTCTTGTAAAAATAATAAAAAGAGTTCCCTATTGTGCTTAGTTAGAGTATACCATAGCATGGTGAAAATTACTAGAAAAATTTTCTAAACTTTTCTAAAAACAGCCCGGATTAACACTTTTTCAGGTTTGCGAAGGAAGCCAGAAGCTTTTTGACACCGTAATTTTCAAACAAAACGGTAACTTCATAATCCTTTCCTCCATTCACAATATTGGTTACGGTACCGGTGCCGAACTTAATATGTCGAACCGTATCTCCTGTTTTATACTCTAACGCCGATGCCGGGCTGGTGCCGAAATTTTTGGCAGGAGCGGCAGAAGCGGAGGCGTAGGGCATGCCGGACGGGCGAGGCTTTGGTTTTTCGAAATCAAAGCCTCCTGCAGCATTTGAGGAAACGGCAGGTTTTCTTGGGAATGGAATACTGCCACCGGAAATGCTTCGTATCGGACTTCCGCTGAAGGCGGAACTGTTGCGGAAGGTATTTGGCGTGCCTGCCTGCTCCATTTTTAACAGGTAGCGTGGTATTTCACGGATGAAACGGGAGGGTGGATTGTACTGGGTTTCTCCCCGTGCCATGCGTGCAGAGGCGGCACTTAAATGCAACTCCTTCATGGCACGTGTGATACCTACATAACATAGTCTGCGTTCTTCCTCGATTTCTTCCTCCGGGTTTTCGGCGTTGATGGAAACATAACTCGGGAAAATGCCGTCTTCCATTCCACATAAGTATACGTATGGAAATTCAAGCCCCTTTGCGGCATGCAGAGTCATTAGGACAACGACATCATTAGATTCATCCAGTGTATCGATGTCGGCAACCAGGGCAACCTCCTCTAAAAAGCCGCTCAGAGTCGGCTCATCAGCGGTCTGTTCGTACAGGACAGCTTTGTTTATTAATTCATCGATATTAGCAAGGCGCTCAGCTGCCTCTTCATCATCCGCAGCGGTACTCTTGAGTTCTTCGGCAAGTCCGGTCCCTTCCATTACCTCGCCGATTAAATCCTTTAAGGAATAAGAGGAGGAAAGCGGTCTGCTGCGAAGAGCTTCGATAAAAGCAACAAATGAAGTAAGCTTTCCGCAGGCACGTGCAACGGAAGGTATAAATTCCGCATGGCGCAATGCTTCATAGAAGGTTAAGCCATTGGCCTCCGCATAGTCATCAATCCGATCCACGGTAGTAAGTCCGATACCGCGTTTCGGAACATTTATAATACGCTTCACGGCAAGATTGTCAAGGGCATTATCAATTGTTTTTAAATATGCGAGCAAGTCCTTAATTTCTTTGCGCTGATAGAAGTTGATACTTCCGATTACACGGTAAGGAATATTCTTTGCAATCAGCTTTTCTTCAAATACACGGGACTGTGCATTTGTGCGGTACAGAATGGCAAAATTTCTGTACTCCGCCCCATTGGTATCAATACAGCTTCTGATAGATCCGGCAACTCCCTCGGCCTCTGCATAATCGGTAGGGTACTGGGTAAAGAAAACCGGCGAGCCTTCTTCGTTTTCTGTCCAGAGAGATTTCTCTTTTCGGCCCAAATTGTGATGAATAACTTCGTTTGCCGCGGACAAGATATTCCCGGTTGAACGGTAATTTTGTTCCAGACGGATTACATGCGCATCCGGATATATTTTTTCAAAGTTCAAAATGTTTTTTATGTTTGCACCGCGGAACTTATAGATGGACTGGTCATCGTCACCTACGACACACAAATTATGTTCAATCTGACCTTCTTCATTCGGGTAAGCGGCAAGCAGGGATATCAGACGGAACTGGGCCGTATTGGTATCCTGATATTCGTCGACCATAATGTAGCGAAAACGGCGGCGGTAGTAGTCCAGTACTTCCGGGTTGGTTTGAAACAGTTCCACGGTTTTTACAATCAGGTCGTCGAAGTCAAGCGCGTTGTTAGCCTTTAATCGTTTCTGATATTCGGTATAAACACGGGAAAAATTTTTTTTGGAAAAGTCCGTGCCGGCTGCCATAGCGTATTCCTCCGGAGAAATCAGCTCGTCCTTTGCAGAAGAAATCGCAGAAAGAAAGGTACGCTCTTTCACATTTTTTGTGTCAATGTTAAGGGATTTGCAAATATCGCGGATTAAGGTTTTTTGGTCATCCGCATCATAGATGGTAAAATTCCTGCTGTAGCCCAGAGATTCGATAAAGCGGCGCAGAATACGGACACAGGTGGAATGGAATGTACTGACCCAGATATTTTCGGCACCGTAGCTTACGATTTTATCGACACGTTCTCTCATTTCTTTGGCAGCCTTATTGGTAAAGGTGATGGCAAGAATCTGAAAGGGACTTACACCACATTCTTCAATCAGATAAGCGATGCGGTGCGTGAGCACTCTGGTTTTACCGGAACCGGCACCGGCAAGGATAAGGAGAGGACCACGGTCAAAAAAAACAGCTTCCCGCTGCATTGGATTTAAGGTGTCATAGATACTCATAACTGCCTCTTTTCTAAAAATGATCATTCACTGCGCTCGGATTTAGCAAGCAAGCTTGCTATCCTCACTTCGTTTGTATTATATCATATGAAAGGAAAAAAAGAAAGTACTTGCAACGTGGTTTCGAATACTATATAATATAGAGAAGAAGAGAAAGGGGATGTTCAGATGGCATGGGAAGATAGTGAGGAGTTACGAGAGCTCCTTGGACGTTTAAAAGAAATATCATATGTGCAGCCGGATGAGTTACCGAATATTGATCTTTATATGGATCAGGTAACTACCTTTATGGATTTTCATCTGGCATCCTCAAAACGTTATGACGAGGACAAGCTGTTAACCAAAACAATGATTAACAATTATACCAAAAATGAGCTTCTTCCGTCACCGAATAAGAAAAAATATTCAAAGGATCATATGTATCTTTTGATTTTAATCTATTACCTGAAAAGTGTTTTGTCGATTACCGATATTCAGTCGATCCTAAAGCCCCTGAACGAGAGGTTTTTTGCCGGAGCGGGAGAAGTTCCGTTTGAAAAGATTTATGAGGAGATATTTGCGATTCAGAAGGCGCAGTCTGATGTGGTTGCGAAGGATTTGGCAAGAAAGTGGAAAGCGGTACAGGGAACCTATGAAGATGTGAAAGATAAAGGACAGCAGGATTTTTTAAGGAAGTTTTCCCTGATATGTATGCTCAGCTTTGATGTGTACATGAAAAAGCAAGTGATAGAGCAGATTATTGATAAGGAGTTTGCTCCGCGTGAGGCAGAAGCTTCAGAAAAGGAAGAAAAGTCGGAAAAAGCAAAGAAAAAGGAAGAAAAGAAAGAAGAGAAAAAAGCTGAGAAAAAGAAGTAACCGGAAATTACAGAGCTTTTTAACGCTTTTCAAAAATATCAGAAGAAGGAAACAGAAAGAAAAATAAAGAAAATAAAGAAAATAAAGAAAATAAAGAAAATAAAGAGTGTCACGGGATGGTAAGAAAATGATATATCCCCGGACACTCTTTTTGTTTTTTATTTTGTATCGGAAGTGGCATCAAACGGAAGCGCAGGAACACGCTCAAATACCATATCATAACCGTCATTGCCGTAATTTAAGGAGCGGTTTACACGGCTGATGGTTGCGGTGGATGCACCGGTCTTTTCTGCGATTTCCAGATAGGTTTTGTGGGAGCGTAACATTGCAGCTACCTCAAAACGCTGGGAAAGAGAGAGCAGCTCGTTAATCGTACATACATCTTCGAAAAAAGTGTAACACTCTTCTCTGTCCTTGAGAGAAAGGATTGCGTCAAACAGGTAATCTACGGCAGGTGTTCGGATTGTTTTGCTCATTATAGAAGTAACCTCCTTTATATCGTGAGATAGAATTTACATTTTTTACAGTGATATTTTAACACGACAAAGAATTAAAGTAAAGAGTTTTTTTGATTTTTTTACGAATATGAAAATAAATATATTATTTTTAGTAGAAATAATGCGCAAAATGTGCTATTATAATATTGAACTGGGATTATTTGGGGTTTATCTGGGATAAATTGGAAGGAAAGCGAATTTTAAAATGTACGAAATAATTGAGAAAGAGAACTTAAGCGAGTCCATCGTAAAGATGGAAATCAAGGCAGAACGAGTGGCTAAGTCGTGCCTGCCGGGCCAGTTTGTAATTGTAAAGACGGATGAACGGGGAGAACGGATTCCGCTTACTATTTGTGACTATTCACGGAAGAAAGGTACTGTGACGATTGTTTTCCAGATTGTCGGAGCATCGACGTATCGTATGGCTGCCTTAGAAAAGGGGGAGCGTTTCCGGGATTTTGTGGGTCCCCTCGGAAATTATTGTGAGTGGATTAACGAGCCGGTTGAGGACCTGAGGAAAAAGAAGCTTTTATTTGTGGCAGGCGGTGTCGGTGCTGCACCGGTGTATCCACAGGTAAAGTGGTTGAGGGAAAACGATATCGCAGCGGACTGTATTATCGGCGCAAGAAATAAAGGACTGATTATTTTAGAGGATGAAATGCGTCAGGTTGCAGACAATCTTTATCTTACGACAGATGACGGTTCTTACGGAATGAAGGGAAATGTAAATGACTGCATGAAAAAACTGGTGCAGGAGGAAAAGCATTCCTACGATTTGGTAGTTGCCATAGGTCCGTTAATCATGATGAAGTTTGTAAGTCTGCTGACAAAGGAACTCAAGCTTCCGACAATTGTCAGCCTGAATCCGATTATGGTAGATGGAACCGGTATGTGCGGAGCCTGCCGTGTTTCTGTAGATGGAAAGATTAAGTTTGCATGTGTAGACGGTCCTGAATTTGATGGGCATCTGGTTGATTTCGATCAGGCAATGAAACGTCAGCAGATGTATAAGACGGAAGAGGGACGCAGATACCTGAAAGAAAAGGAAGGAACTACACATCACGGTGGGTGTGGACATTGTGAATAGCTATTTACAGAACGTAGGAGAGAAAGAATGGATGGTTTAAAACGTGTTCCGGTTCGTGAACAGGACGCTACGGAGCGTTCTCATAATTTTGCGGAGGTTTGTTTGGGATATTCTGTGGAAGAAGCCAGAGCAGAGGCGGATCGGTGTTTAAAATGTAAGAATCCGAAGTGTCAGACAGGATGCCCGGTCAATATTGATATTCCGCGGTTTATCGGAAAAGTCAGCGAGGGGGATATTGCGGGAGCCTATCATGTGATTTCGGAATATTCCGCACTTCCGGCAGTTTGTGGTCGTGTCTGCCCACAGGAGTCACAATGTGAGTCCAAGTGTATCCGCGGAATAAAGGGTGATGCAATTTCTATCGGAAAGCTGGAGCGTTTTGTCGCAGATTATGCAAGAGATCTTGGGCTTCGTCCGGTAGTCCGGGCAGAAAAGAAAAATAAAAAGGTTGCTGTAATCGGTTCCGGACCGGCAGGACTTACCTGTGCCGGGGAGCTGGCAAAAAAAGGATATGATGTGACTGTTTTTGAAGCATTGCATGAGCCCGGCGGAGTGCTGGCATATGGCATTCCGGAGTTTCGTTTGCCGAAGGATACCGTTGTAAGAAATGAAATTGAGAATGTGAAGGCTCTGGGGGTCCGGATAGAAACGAACGTGGTTGTCGGAAAGTCTGTGACGATTGATGAGCTTTTAGAGGAGGAAGGCTTTTCTGCCATTTTTATCGGATCCGGTGCCGGACTGCCTAAGTTTATGGGAATTCCGGGTGAAAATGCAAACGGTGTGTTCTCTGCAAATGAATACCTGACCCGCAATAATCTGATGAAGGCTTTTACCGAGGAATGTGATACGCCGATTGCTGCGGGAAAAAAGGTTGCGGTTGTCGGCGGCGGAAATGTTGCGATGGATGCGGCCAGGACGGCTCTGCGTCTCGGTGCAGAGGTCTGTATTGTTTATCGGCGGGGCGAAGAGGAGTTGCCTGCAAGAATCGAAGAGGTACATCATGCAAAAGAAGAGGGGGTTGTGTTTCATCTTTTAACGAACCCGAAAGAGATACTGGTAGATGAGAACGGTTGGGTAAAAGGAATGCGTTGTGTGCGGATGGAGCTTGGCGAACCGGAT
>JAQXOR010000157.1 GCA_029099805.1 Lachnospiraceae bacterium | reverse complement strand
GTATTAGGGCATGACCCCTAAAATAATATAAAGGTGATTGATACCATGGGAAACAATAAGTATGCAGGAACAAAGACAGAGAAGAATCTCTGGGAAGCATTTGCCGGGGAGTCTCAGGCAAGAAACAAGTATACATATTTTGCCTCTGTAGCAAAGAAGGCAGGATATGAGCAGATTGCGGCACTGTTTTTACAGACAGCCGAGAATGAGAAGGAGCATGCAAAGCTTTGGTTCAAGGCACTCGGAGAGCTTGGAACGACTGCAGAGAATCTGCTTCACGCCGCAGAGGGTGAAAATGCCGAGTGGACCGATATGTACGAGAGGATGGCAAAGGATGCGGAGGAAGAAGGCTTTACAGAGCTGGCGGCACAATTTCGCGGGGTAGCTGCGATTGAGAAGCTGCATGAGGAGCGTTACCGTGCCCTTCTTAAGAATGTGGAAGCGATGGAAGTGTTCAAAAAGAGCGGAGTTACCATGTGGGAATGCCGTAACTGCGGCCACGTGGTGGTTGGTCTTGAGGCTCCGCAGGTTTGTCCGGTATGCAACCATCCGCAGGCTTACTTTGAGGTAAGAAAAGAGAATTATTAAAGAGAGTAAAAAGTGAAAGAAAGGACAGGAACAGTGCATGAAGTATGCGGTTCCTGTCCTTTTCCGATATAGTAATGTGATTGCAGAGGAAGCTATTTTAAGTCCTCTGCATATTGTTCCAGGATTTTCTGATAGGCAGAAAATCCGCCGTTTTCAATCAGTTTCAGAAGTTCATCTGCCGCACGCAGGGCAAGTGTTAAATCTTCGCCGGTAATAAGTCCCTGCGAAAAGGCATCGGCCACCTCATCCAAATCAAGGATATGTACGGTTCCGTCCGGTGCTACGGTAATGTCAATTAATAAATCCTCCATTGTATAGTCGGAGCAGTTTTGCGCAGAATTATAAGTAATATGCATTTTCATAATATCGCAGTACCAGTGATACAGACTGCCGTCAGCTTTTGCTACCCGGGTGATTTTCCAGTGCTTTGAAAAATCAAACAGAGAAATGCCCGAAGCAAAGTCCTTTCGCGGCTTTAAGGTGTTCCAGCGTGTAATCAGACGGGAATCATCTACAAAGAGAACGGTATCTCCGGAGAGCGGAATGCACTCCTTCGGAATATGTCGTTGACGGAATAATTGAATGGAAGCAGCCATAAGATTTCTCCTTTTTTGACAACATTGGGATGTCGCGGGCGACCGCCGGACGCCGTGAGTCCGCAGGCATACTCTTTCTGTGAAGGGTATATTTTGTTCCTTTCGGATAGTATAGCACTTTTCCGGTAAAAAGCAAAGATATTTGTAAAAAATGTAGAAACAACTATACATAAAGTGAATTTTGTGCTAAACTATAGGTGATATTTTCTGATTCATTTTAGCGTGCAGAGCCGGACGGGAGGTCGTAAGCGATGAGAAACAGCAAGGTCATCAGGGCACTGATGCTTGTGACACAGTTAGGTATCAGTATGATGGTTCCGATTTTTCTCTGCGTGTTTGCCGGCGGTTTTATCGACAGGAAGGCCGGGACCGGCTGCTTTTTACCGGTTTTTCTTTTTTTGGGGATTGCTGCCGCTTTTCGGAACGTATACTATTTACTAAAGCCTTTCTATGCAAAGGATAAGGAGAGAGAGGACAGAGAGCTGGCCTATATTGAGCGCTTAAAGGAAGAAGGAAGAGAACAGGCATTGAAACAGAAGGATGCCCTGCAGACAGCGTCTCCGGTGGCGGAACGAAAGAACAGTATAAGGGGAGAGCCGGTCAATCCCGGAAAAAGTAAGCGGTAAGGAGACTTTGGATGGAGAAGGAAGAAAAGGAGCAGTCTGCAGGCTGGCAGTACGACTTCGATGAAGAATATGGGGAGAATAATGAGTTTGTCGAAGAGACACCTGTTCTTACAAGGGCAGAGCAGGAGGAGCAGGTAAAGCAGACCCTGCGGGATCTGTGGTTTGGTATTGCAATTGGTGTAGCCCTTGTACTTGCAATCGGTAATCTCATAT
>JAQXOR010000156.1 GCA_029099805.1 Lachnospiraceae bacterium | reverse complement strand
CTCTCCGGTTCCGATACACCGTTCCTTCAGCTCTTTAAAATACCGTTCCAGTCCAAACCTGTTATATACGCCGGTCAAGGAGTCTCTGATATACATATCATCCAGCCTTGTCATAGCATTCCGGAGCATACTCTGCTTTCTTATGTTCTCTACCGAATGTCCCATAAAATTCAGCCAGAGTATGTACAACGGATTTACCTTAGGGAAACTGCTTTCGACAAAAACAACATAGCCATAATTTCTTTCCAGGTAATGAATTGGAGAAAAAATATAAAGCTTCGCTTCCGGTTCATCCGCAAAAATATTGTCTAACGCATAGTTTGATGCAAAAGACGGTTTTTCAAAAAACTCTCCGTTCTTATAGGCGAGCAAACAATCAACTTCCTCCGAATACGCCATACACTCTTCCATGCCCATCGTTTCCTGTTCCAGCGTCGCCGAATTAAAAATCCGCTCTACAAACCCCTGATTGGAACAATAATAAAACTCCGCAGGGTCTATCTGTTTTATTATCTGTTTAAAAGAATCCCGCCAGTTTTCATAGTCTGAGCTCGCCATCACATTTTTTTCCTGCATAATCATATTCTGAATCATTTTACGAATATGGGTTTGCGACATCACATATTGATTTTTCCGATACGCGACAGGCAAGTCCGTAAATGGCGCACCGTCTTTTGTCTCTTCAAGGATCACGTAATCCGGCACCATAACATCCTGTTCTGTCTGTTTTCCGTCCCACAGCTCAAAAAGCACTTTACATGCCTGTCTTCCCATCTCCAAACTCTGAACACGGACAGAAATAATAGGAGGGTGATGCATCTGGCATTCCATACTATAGTCATATCCGGTAATAATTACATCATCCGGAATATGATACCCCTTATCGACCAGAATATCACATACCGTAAGCGCCATCGTATCATTCGCACAAACAATTGCCTCCGGAAACGGAAGATTGGAGCCCAAAATGTCTTTTACCGCTTCTTCTCCTCCATAAACATAAAAATCCCCTTGTGTAATACGTTCCGGTACAATCTCAATGTCGTTTTCTTTCAGAACATCTTTATATGCCCGATACCTTTCCTCCGCATCCAGGTTTCCCTCAATTCCTTTGACAAAGTGAATCTTCCTCAGGCCAAGTTTCTTTACAATATGTTCCATAAGGCTGCGCATTCCGGCATAATTATCCGACCATACCGCAGGAACCTGCTTATACCTAAATCCGATTGATACAATAGGGCAGGTAAGTTCCGCTAATATTTTCTCCAAACGTTCCCGATTGGTTGTATCATGCATAATATCAGAAAAGAGAATCACACCGTCAAATAAAGCCAACTCCGGTAACAATGCAATATTAATCTCGCCGAGATTATGTCGTTCCTTTTCGTAAGCCCCCGTAAACCACAAAAAAACCGCTATATTACATCCATTTGCTTTTCCACAGGCTTCAATCCCCCGCAATGTCTCTGCCTGTCCGTCAGAATCCAGCGCCGTCATTAATACAGCAATGTTCTTTCGTTTCATTTTTCCCCTCCTGTCATTCCTCCGGTGTTTCCCCTCGCAGCACTACCGTTAAAGTCTATTCTTATCGTATCACAGTTAGGCTCTTTTTTCCACTAAAATTTTATCAACGTAAGTAGTGTCTCAAATCTTTCCAAAGAAAGAGAATAATTCCAGCTCTTTCTGCACACCATACCTCCGAAAGGAGAGTACATTATGCCTGACAAGAATCAAAAAAATGTTTACGATGACAAAGATATACCAAAGATAGATTTACCGCAGGATACTACAAAAGCATCAAACAAAAAGGACTACGACAACATTGAACCACTGCCGGAGTCCACTCGTCCGAGAAAGGACGGTCCGGGAGGGGAATAAGCCCCTCCCGGCAATTTGTCTTTCGTTTTTCGCATTTTAAAAATTCCTGCTTAAGTTCACCGCCAGTATTGCCGCGCCGATAACAATCAGAATGATTCCGGTTACACGGTTCAGTGTCTTTGCTGATGCCTTGTTTGCAATCATGGCAGCAATCCTTGCCCACAAAAGAGTGGAAATCACACATACCACAAGGCAAAAGACATCAGGCAGTCCCCCGATTGTGAAATGGCTGACAGCACCGGTCAAAGCAGTAAATGCCATTACAAACACGCTGGTACCTACCGCCGTCTTTAATTCATATCCGAGTACCGTCGTCAGTACAAGCAGCATCATCATACCGCCCCCGGCACCGATAAAGCCGCAGATAAATCCAATCAGACACCCGGTAATCACGGAACGCAGCACTTTCTGTTTTGGGTCGAGAGCCTCCATACTTTCCTTTGTTGTCATTACCGGCTTTACGATAAATTTTACTCCGAGCAGCATCGTCATTACCACAGAAAAGCTCCCCATGGTACTGTTTGGCACCTTGCTTGATATAAAGCTTCCGATTGCCGTAAAGATCAGGACAAACACCATCATGACAACGCCGTTTTTAATATCCAGATTCTTATTTTTTCCATAGGTATAGGCACTGATACCGCTCGCAAGTACATCACTGGCAAGTGCGATACCAACCGCCTCATATGCCGGCATTCCGAGAAATGTAATCAACATCGGACTAATTGCAGCAGCGGCACTCATACCGGCAAACCCGGTGCCGAGCCCCGCGGCTATCCCTGCAATAAAACATATAATAAAATTAAACCACTCCATGCTGTCTTCCTTTCCCATAACAGCCCATAGCAGCTGTCAACGTGAGAGAATTCTATCACATGGAGTGGCAATTAGCAAGCGTTCCTATCGTGTTTATGTTTTTTTAATACTTCTTCCCAAGAAGCTCCACAAGCCGGCGTGCTGCTTCTTTTGTATCCTCCGGTTTTCCGAAGGTCGAAAAACGGAAATATCCCTCGCCGCAGGCACCAAAGCCTTCTCCCGGCGTACCTACTACCTGGATTTCATTCAGCAGGTAATCAAAAAATTCCCAGCTGCCCATTCCATCCGGACACTTCATCCAGATATATGGCGCATTTTTTCCGCCGCAATACCAGATACCGAGCCGGTCAAGTGCCTCCATCAGCACTTTGGCATTCTTCTTATAGATTCCTATATTCTCATGAATCTGTTTCTGTCCTTCCGGAGTAAAAACAGCAGCACCGCCCTTTTGAATAATATACGACACTCCATTGGTCTTTGTGGTACGGTTGCGTACCCACATCGCATTCAGATTCATTCCGTTACGGCAAAGATCATGCGGAATCACGGTGTAGCCGAGTCTGGTTCCCGTAAATCCGGCCGTTTTGGAAAGCGAGCAAATCTCAATGGCGCAGGTTCTTGCTCCTTCCAGCTCAAATATACTGTGCGGCAGATCATCCTCCTCAATAAATGCCTCATATGCGGCATCAAATAAAATAAGAGAACCGTTCTCATTCGCAAAATCTACCCACGCCTGAAGCTTTCTGCGGTCAAACACCGCACCGGTCGGATTATTCGGCGAACAGATATAAAGAAGATCCGCCTTTGCATCCTTGCTCGGCTCAGGCAAAAATCCGTTTTCCTTACCGGAAGCCAGATGAACAATTTTTCTTCCCGCAATCACATTCGCATCTACATAAGCAGGATATGCCGGTTCAATCACCAGGGCTGAGCTTGAACGGTCAAACAAATCCAGAATATCACCGAGCTCGTCGCTGGCACCACTCGATACAAATACTTCATCTGCCGCGAGCGTTACTCCTCTTTCCGCATAATATCCTGCAATTGTTTCCCGTAAAAACGGTGCTCCGCATTCCGGCATATACCCATGAAAGCTATCCCCGGATGCCTGGTCGTCAACCGCACCGTGCAATGCCTTAATCACTGCATCACATAACGGCAGAGATACATCACCGATTCCCATGCGATACAAATATTTCTCCGGATTTTTCTCAAGGTACGCCTTTGTCTTCTGGGCGATACCGGCAAATAAATAGGAATCCTTTAATTCTGCATAATGCATATTTGGTGTAATCATAGCATAACCTCCCCTTCATAAACGGTCTCTGCAGGACCGGTCATTGTTACATTGTAGTCAGAAGATATCTGTATGTTCAGAGCTCCTCCGTCAAGCCGGACAACTACCGGCGTCTCCTGCCTGCAATATCCTTTGCTGACTGCTGCCGCAACACTGGCGCAGGCTCCGGTTCCGCAGGCCATGGTAACACCGCTGCCCCGTTCCCATACTCTCATTTGCAACTCATTCTCGGAAAGCACCTGTACAAATTCCACATTTACGCCGTCCGGAAATGCAGGGTGGTGCTCCAGCTTTGGACCAAGCACAGTAAGCGGTGCCGTCTCTATATCGTCCACAAAAATAACAGCATGGGGGTTTCCGACAGATACCGGGATACAGACAACCTCCTCCCCGTCAATCCGCAATCTAAGCTCCTGCTTTGTCTCTGACGGTCCCATAGCAACGGTTACAGCTTCTACCTTACTGTCACAAAGCTGCAAATCCAGATATTTGACTCCCGACAAGGTCTCAATTGTCAGATGTGTTTTATCGGTATATCCCTTATCATAAACATATTTCCCGACACACCGGATACCGTTACCGCACATCCTTGCTTCGCTTCCGTCAGCATTGAAAATACGCATTTTAAAATCGGCAATCTCCGACGTAGAAATATAGATCATACCGTCCGAACCGGCACCGAAATGACGGTCGGACAACTTCCTCGAAAGCTGCACGATATCCTCCGGAACCTCGCCATAAACGTATAAATAGTCATTACCAAGTCCCTGCATCTTCGTAAAATGCATTCTCTCACCTCTCATTCCGCATTAATCGTGGAAATCCCGAGCGTAACTTCCTCAAGAACATCCAGAAGCATTCTGACCGTATCCAGAGAAGTCAGCATCGTAATATTATTTTGTGCGGCACAATTGCGGATGGCAACTCCGTCCCCAAAATGCTTTCCCGACAAAATAGCGCGGGTATTGATTACATAACTGACGTAGCCTGCGCGAATCGAATCAAGAACCTCCTCACTGCCCTCGCTCGGTTTATGCCGAATTCGTGTTCTGATACCATTCGCCTTCAAAAATTCTCCCGTAACCGATGTCGCTTCGATGTTAAACCCCATATTATAAAAGCGACGAATCAGTGGCAGTGTCTCCTCTTTATCTTCATCCGCAACACTGACTACAACCGTACCGTAATTGCGCAGCTTTAATCCGGATGCTATCATTGCCTTATAAATCGCTCTGTGCAATTTCTTGTCATATCCGATTGCCTCTCCGGTTGATTTCATTTCCGGAGACAGATACGCATCCATGCCGCGAAGCTTCGAGAAAGAAAATGCAGGTACCTTTACATAATAGCGGTCCTTCTCCTTCGGGTAGGTTTGTGCAATCCCCTGCTCCAACAGTGAGATTCCAAGATTGGCACGCGTCGCAATATCCGCAAGACTGTATCCGGTAGCTTTTGAAAGAAACGGTACTGTTCTCGAAGAACGCGGATTAACTTCAATAATATATACCCTGTCATTCTCATCAACAATAAACTGTATGTTGAACAGACCGATAATACCAATGCCGATTCCGAGTTTTTCCGTATACGAAAGGATTGTTTTTTTCACCTGTTCCGACAGACTGTAGGACGGATATACACTGATGGAATCTCCGGAATGTACGCCGGTTCTCTCCACAAGCTCCATAATACCCGGAACAAATACACGCTCTCCGTCACAGATGGCATCTACCTCTACTTCTTTTCCGCGGATATATTTATCTACCAGAACCGGCTTGTCCTCATCAATCTCTACCGCAGTTTTCAAATAATTCCGAAGAGCCTCCTCTTTCGCAACAATCTGCATCGCTCTTCCGCCAAGCACAAAGCTCGGACGGACCAGAACAGGATAACCAATCCGTTCCGCTGCCTTTATTCCCTCTTCAATGCTCGTTACCGCTTGCCCTTCCGGTTGCGGAATATGCAGTGAAGCAAGCAGTTTTTCAAATGCATCCCTGTTCTCGGCACGCTCAATCGCATCACAGCCGGTTCCGATAATTTTCACTCCGCGGGCACTAAGCGGCTCTGCCAGATTAATCGCGGTCTGTCCGCCCAGTGTTGCAATCACACCCTCCGGCTTCTCCAGCTCAATAATATTCATAACATCTTCTACACAGAGCGGTTCAAAATACAGTTTATCCGAGCAGGTATAGTCTGTGGAAACCGTTTCCGGATTGTTATTAATAATGATTGCTTCATAACCTGCCGCCTTGATGGTCTGTACCGCATGAACCGTAGAATAATCAAATTCCACGCCCTGACCGATGCGGATTGGTCCCGAACCAAGCACAATAACCTTCCTCTTCTCCGAAATAACCGACTCATTTTCCTCTTCATAGGTAGAATAAAAGTACGGAATATAGCTGTCAAACTCCGAAGCACAGGTATCTATCATCTTATAAACCGGCTGAATCCTGTTTTCCTTACGCAATTCATACACCCGGAGCTCCGGCACGTTCCAAAGCAGTGCAATTTCCTTATCGGAGAAGCCCAGTTTTTTCGCCTCATGCAGCACTCGGATATCTCCCGGGGCAGACACTACTTCCTTTTCCTCTTCTATGATATTACGCAGCTTCCGGATAAAAAACCGGTCAATTGCGGTTGCCTCCGTAATCTTATCAACACTGCAGCCGAGCCGTAATAACTGTGCAATAGCATAAATACGGTCATCCGTACCTATTTTGATATATTCTGTGAGCTCTTTCTCCCCCATTGCATCAAATTTATGATGATGCAGATGACAAAGTCCGATTTCCAGAGAGCGAATTGCCTTTAACAGGCTTTCTTCTACCGTTCTTCCGATACTCATAACCTCACCGGTCGCTTTCATCTGTGTGGAAAGTGAATTGTTGGCATCCGCAAACTTATCAAAAGGAAAACGCGGCATTTTCGTAACCACATAGTCAAGCGTCGGCTCAAAGGAGGCCGGGGTATTGGCAATTTGTATTTCATCTAAGGTCATTCCCACTCCGATTTTTGCCGATACTCTTGCAATCGGATATCCGCTGGCCTTGGATGCAAGCGCAGAAGAACGGGACACTCTCGGATTTACTTCAATGAGATAATATTGAAACGAGTTTGGGTCAAGCGCAAACTGTACATTACAGCCCCCCTCGATTTCCAAAGCACGGATAATCTTCAGTGCGCTGTCCCGTAACATATGATATTCTTTGTTGGTCAGTGTCTGGGACGGGCAGACAACAATAGAATCACCGGTATGAATCCCGACAGGATCCAGATTTTCCATATTACAGATTGTAATCGCAGTATCCTTCGAGTCGCGCATTACTTCATACTCGATTTCCTTATAGCCTTTAATGCTTTTTTCAATCAGTACCTGCTTTACGGGAGAAAGCGAAAGCGCATTTTTCATCATCGGAAGGAACTCCGCTTCATTGTCGGCAAATCCACCTCCGGTGCCACCCAGAGTAAACGCCGGACGAAGTACAACCGGATAGCCGATTCTCTGTGCCGCTGCTACGCCTTCTTCAATGGTACCTGCAATCTCGGAAGGTAATACAGGCTCGCCCAACTCCTCACAGAGCTCTTTAAACAGCTCACGGTCCTCTGCCCTCTCAATACTGCTGCTCTTTGTGCCAAGCAACTCCACCCGGCACTCCGCCAAAATCCCCTTTTTCTCCAGCTGCATTGCCAGGTTCAGTCCGGTCTGTCCGCCGATCCCCGGAAGAATTGCGTCCGGACGTTCATACCGGATAATCTTTGCAATATACTCTAAGGTCAATGGCTCCATATATACCTTATCCGCAATAGAGGTATCAGTCATGATGGTCGCAGGATTGGAATTGCAGAGTACCACCTCATAGCCTTCCTCCTTCAACGCCAGGCATGCCTGTGTTCCGGCATAATCAAACTCTGCAGCCTGCCCGATTACAATAGGACCGGAACCGATAACAAGCACTTTTTTAATATCTGTTCTCTTAGGCATTGTTCTGTTCCTCCTCCATCAGATTTATAAAGCAGTCAAAAAGATAAGCACTGTCCTGCGGTCCCGGTGCACTTTCCGGATGATACTGCACACTAAACACCTTATCTTTCTCACATTTTACACCCTCAACGGTATTGTCCAGCAGATTGATATGGGTAACCGTAAGCGGTGTATTGACAAGGCTTTCCGCATCAACCGCATAAGAATGATTTTGCGACGTAATTTCGATTTTATCTGTTTCCAGATTTCTGACCGGATGATTTCCTCCACGGTGCCCGAATTTCAGCTTATAGGTCTTCGCTCCGTAAGCCAGGGAAATAATCTGGTGTCCGAGACAGATTCCGAAAATCGGACACTTCCCAATCAGAGCCTTTATCGCAGCTATTGTCTGCGGTACATCTGTCGGATTTCCCGGACCGTTGGAAATAAAAATACCGTCAGGCTCAAATGCCATAATAGCTTCTGCCGGAGTATCCCACGGCACAACAGTTACCTTACAGCCAAGTTTGTTCAAAGACCGTACAATATTGGTCTTCATTCCGCAATCAATTGCAACCACATGATATTTTTCTGATTCTGTATAAGAAAATGTTACCTTATCACAGCTTACCCGGGATACAGCATCCGTAGGAATCATACTGTTTCTTAATATCTCCTGTCCCTGTTCGAGAGAAGTGGATACATCGGTAATCAACACCTTCCGGCTGCCAAAATCACGAATGGAGCGGGTAATCTTTCTCGTATCTATCCCGGAAATTCCCGGAATTCCATATTTCTTCATTATATCACTTAAGGTAGCACTGCTTCTGAAATTGGACGGTTCATCATTGTACTCACGTACAATAAGCGCACCGATGGTAGGTGTCTCCCTCTCATAATCCTCCTCCGCCATCCCGTAATTTCCGATAAGCGGATAGGTCATTACAACTGCTTGATACGTATAGGAGGGATCGGATATGATTTCCTGATACCCTACCATCGAAGTATTGAAGACAATTTCACACACCTTATCCCCCGTCGCCCCAAAGGCATACCCGTAATACTCCTGTCCGTCCTCAAAAATAATTTTTCTGTTATATTCCGTCACCATATCAGTTCCCTTTCTTTCTGTCAGATAAGCGCTGTTCAAATCGGTCCTTTCTGGTATCAGAAGGCACTGTCGTAGGATAGTTTCCGTCAAAGCAGGCACTGCAAAATCCGGAGTTTCCGATAAGAGAGCCTAAACGTTCTACCGGCAAATATCCCAGCGAATCAGTCCCAATCATATCTGATATTTCGGAGACACTATGCTTACAGGCAATCAGATGTTCCTCTGAATCAATATCTGTTCCGTAATAACAAGGATGTAAAAACGGTGGTGATGAAATCCGCATATGAATTTCCTTTGCCCCGGCTTCCCGTAACAGCTTTACAATACGACCGCTTGTTGTCCCCCGAACAATCGAATCATCAATCAGTACAACACGTTTATTTCTTACGGCATCTTCAACGGCGGCCAGCTTAATTTTTACCTTGTCAAGCCTATCTCCGGGTGCAATAAAGGTTCTGCCGATGTATTTGTTTTTTATCAGCCCAATCCCATAAGGAATTCCCGAAGCTCTGCTGTAGCCAAGTGCGGCATCCAGTCCGGAATCCGGTACGCCGATGACGATATCCGCTTCTACCGGATGTGTTTGAGCGAGGATACGTCCTGCCTGTACACGGGCCGCATGAACCGAAACTCCGTCAATCACGGAATCCGGACGTGCAAAATAGATATATTCAAAAATACAGAGCCGTTTCTCTTTCCTTCCGCAGTGTTCCTTTCTTGATACCACTCCGTTTTTACTGAACACAAGAATTTCACCAGGCTCAACATCCCGAATTACCTCCGCACCGACCGCCTTAATTGCACAGCTTTCCGAAGCCACCACATACATCCCGTCCGCAGTTTTGCCGTAACAAAGCGGTCGGAATCCATACGGATCTCTCGCGCAAATCATCTTTTGCGGAGACATCAGTACAAGGGAATAGGCGCCGTCCAACGTATTCATCGCACAGCTCACGGCGTCCTCAATGGAAGAGGTTCTAAGCCTCTCTTTCGTAATAATATAGGCAATTGTTTCGGTGTCACTGGTTGTATGAAAAATGGCTCCTGTTAACTCCAGTTCATTTCGAAGTTCGGCAGCATTGCTTAAGTTCCCGTTATGAGCAAGCGCCATCCTGCCCTTTTGATGATTTACCTCAATCGGCTGACAGTTATTTCTGTTAGTTCCTCCCGTCGTACCATACCTTGCATGGGCAACTGCCATCGTCCCTTTCGGAAGCCCGGAAAGACTCTCTCCCGAAAAAACTTCGCTGACAAGGCCAATATCCTTATGTGAAACAAACACACCATCATCATTTACAACAATACCGCAGCTTTCCTGTCCCCTGTGCTGCAAAGCATAAAGACCATAATAACATATACTTCCTACATCACAAGGTTCAGGTGCAATTACACCAAATACTCCGCATTCTTCATGAATACTCATACATTACCTCCGGTTGTACGTTTCACAGCTGCACCTACAAAACCGATAAACAGCGGATGAGGCTTGTTCGGTCTGCTCTTAAACTCAGGATGGTATTGCACACCGACATGGAACGGTCTGTCACTGAGTTCAACCGTCTCAACCAGTCTTGCGTCAGGAGACGTGCCACTGAGCGTAAGTCCGGCATTTTCAAAAGCTTGCCGATACTCATTATTAAATTCATAACGGTGTCTGTGACGTTCACTGATACTGGCAGAACCGTAGCACCGCTCCATTGTAGTTCCCGCTTTTATCTGACATGGATAAGCACCAAGCCTCAATGTACCGCCTTTGTCAATATCATCACTCTGTCCCGGCATAAAATCAATTACTTTATGTTTGCATTGTTCATCAAACTCACCCGAATTTGCATCTGAAATACCAACAACATTTCTCGCATATTCAATCACAGCAATCTGCATTCCGAGGCAAATTCCAAAATACGGGATTTCCTTCTCTCTGGCATATTTCGCCGCACAAATCATACCTTCAATTCCTCGGCTGCCAAACCCGCCCGGAACAAGGATTCCGTCCAACCCCTTCAGAAGCTCATCCGCAGTTTCAACCGTTATTTCCTCTGAATCAATCCAGTGTATTCTGATATGGGCATTATGAAAATATCCGGCATGGCGAAGCGCCTCGGCAACAGACAAATATGCATCATGAAGACCTACATATTTTCCTACAAGACCGATATCCACATAATGTAATCTATCCTTAATACGTGAAACCATTGCCGACCACTCGGTAAGATCCGGTTCCGGCGCAGAAATGCCGAGTTCCCGGCAGACCACAGAAGAAAAATTTGATTTCTCCAACATAAGCGGAGCTTCATACAGATTTGGCAGAGTAATATTTTCAATCACACAATCCGGCTTTACATTGCAAAACATCGATATCTTTTTAAAAATCGAATCCTCCAACGGCTCATCGCAACGTAACACTACAATATTCGGATTGATTCCCATCCCTTGCAGTTCCTTCACCGAATGCTGTGTAGGCTTTGATTTGTGCTCATCCGAGCCACGCAGGAACGGTACCAGTGTCACATGAATGAACAGACTGTTTTCCCTTCCGACCTCCAGAGAAATCTGACGAACCGCCTCAAGAAACGGCTGGGATTCAATATCTCCGATTGTACCGCCGATTTCCGTAATGACCACATCGGCTCCCGTCTTCCTTCCGACGCTGTAAACAAATTCCTTAATTTCATTTGTAATATGCGGAATGACCTGAACGGTGGAGCCGAGGTATTCCCCCCGACGCTCCTTGTTCAGTACATTCCAGTAAACTTTACCGGTTGTAAGGTTAGAATATTTATTCAGATCCTCATCAATAAAACGTTCATAATGTCCAAGGTCGAGGTCCGTCTCGGCACCGTCCTCGGTCACATAGACCTCTCCATGCTGATAGGGACTCATTGTCCCCGGATCCACATTGATATATGGGTCTAATTTCTGGGCCGCAACCTTCAGGCCTCTTGCCTTTAATAATCTTCCCAAGGAGGCGGCAGTTATGCCTTTTCCAAGACCGGATACAACGCCTCCCGTAACAAAAATATATTTCGTCATTGTCTTTTCCTCCTTATTAATTACTCAAAGCCTTCCCTTACAGATTAATTTCTGCCGACTTTCCGGTAACACCTGCCAGTAACGGGCGAATCTTCTCAACGAATGCTGTTACCTGCTGCGGGCAGCGTCCGATATATAGCGACGGCGTAAGAAGTTCATTCATTTCCTCAGAACTCAGACCAAATTCCTTTTCTGCCGCCAGACGGGAAAGAAGATCACACTCCTCTCCGTTTTTCATCTTTGCTGTTGCTTCCATGGAACATTTCCGGATGATTTCATGAAGCTGCTGGCGGTCACCGCCACGCTTTACCGCTTCCATCATCAGATTTTCGGTAGCAATAAACGGAAGATATTCCTTTACTGTCTTCTCGATTATTTTCTCATTCACATGCAATCCGTCTGTCACGTTCTGCGCCAGTCTCAAAATCGCATCCGCGCAAAGGAAGCCTTCCGGAAGTGAGATACGGCGGTTTGCCGAATCATCCAAGGTACGCTCCAGCCATTGCGTGGAAGCAGTCATCGGCGCATTCATTGCATCCGCCATCAGATATCTTGCAAGTGAACAGATACGCTCACTGCGCATCGGATTGCGCTTATACGCCATTGCGGATGAGCCAATCTGATTCTTCTCAAACGGCTCTTCCACCTGACGGTCATGCTGTAAAAGGCGAATATCATTTGCCATACGGTAACAGCTCTGTGCGACAGAGGAAAGAGCATTCAGGATGCGGCTGTCGACCTTACGCGGATACGTCTGGCCGCACACATCAAAGCACTCCTCAAATCCGAACCCGGAAGCAATTTTACGATTCATCTCCTCGATTTTAGACGAATCCCCCTCAAACAAATCCACAAAGCTTGCTTCGGTTCCGGTCGTTCCGCGACAGCCGAGGAACTTTATGTTTTTAATCGCAAAATCAATTTCCTCCAAATCAGAAAGAAAATCCTGCATCCAGAGAGTAGCACGCTTGCCGACCGTAACCAGCTGTGCAGGCTGATAATGTGTATATCCGAGCGTCGGAAGCGCCTTGTATTTTTCGGCAAATTCGGAAAGATTTGCAATTACTCCTAACAGCTCCGTACGCAGATAGCGCAAGGCATCTCTGTAAATAATCAAATCCGCATTATCGGTTACATAACAACTGGTCGCTCCCAGATGGATAATACCGGCAGCACTTGGAGCAACCTGACCATAGGCATATACATGTGCCATAACATCATGGCGTACTTCTTTCTCGCGTTTGCTTACACAGTCATAGTCAATATCATTCACATGCTCTTCCAACTCATTTACCTGTGCTTCGGTGACCGGCAGTCCGAGTTCCATTTCCGCCTTGGCAAGGGCTACCCAGAGCTTTCGCCAGGTACGATATCGGGTATCGGAAGAAAACAGTCCCAACATATAGTCCGATGCGTAACGTGAGGATAACGGGGATTCATATTTATCAGTCATGATTTTTCTCCTTATTTTGTAATTCTTCGTGAATTGCTGCAGCAGCAGTTTTTCCTGCTCCCATGGCGAGGATAACGGTTGCGGCACCTGTAACGACATCACCGCCTGCATATACAAACGGTTTTGACGTTGCCCCCTGCTCATCCGCAATAATACAACCATGGCTATTTGTATCAAGCCCGTCTGTCGTCTTTTTAATCAGCGGATTCGGTGTCTGACCGATGGAAACAATCGCTGTATCAATCGGAATTACATGCTCTGAGCCTGCTACCGATACCGGACGTCTTCTTCCACCGGCATCCGGTTCTCCAAGCTGCATATCCACAACCTCAACACCGGTAAGCCACCCATTCTCATCACCGATAAATTTCACCGGATTTTGTAAAAGTAAAAATTGTATTCCTTCTTCTTCGGCATGGATAACCTCTTCCTTTCTTGCCGGAAGCTCCTCCTTACCACGCCTGTAAATAATGGAAACTGTCTCAGCTCCGAGCCGCTTTGCACTTCTTGCAGCATCCATGGCAACATTACCGCCGCCAAATACGGCAACATTTTTTCCGCAATATACAGGGGTATCATATTCCGGGAACTGATATCCCTTCATAAGATTAATTCTCGTCAGAAACTCATTTGCGGAATAGACGCCGTTCAATTGCTCTCCCTCGATTCCCAAAAAGGAAGGAAGACCGGCTCCCGAACCGATATACACAGCATCATATCCCATATCCTCCAGAAGTTCATCCACCAGTAGTGACTTTCCGATAATCACATTGGTCTCTATTTTAACGCCAAGCTGCTTCAATTTTTCGATTTCCTTCTGGACAATGTTCTTTGGCAGTCTGAATTCCGGAATTCCGTACATCAGCACACCGCCGGCAGTATGAAACGCCTCATATACGGTAACCTCATAACCAAGCTTGGCAAGGTCTCCCGCACAAGTCAGCCCCGAAGGGCCGGAACCTACTACCGCCACTCTTTTTCCGTTCTTTTCCGGTACCGTAATTTTGTCGTCACCGTGTGTCATATGATAATCCGCAACAAAACGTTCCAGTCTGCCGATACCGACCGGCTCTCCCTTAATTCCGCGTACACATTTGGATTCGCACTGCTTTTCCTGCGGGCATACTCTGCCACATACCGCAGGCAACGCATTCGTCTCGGTAATTTTCTCATAGGCCGCATCAAAATTTCCCTCCGCTACCATAGCAATGAATTCCGGAATCTTAACTGCAACAGGGCACCCTTGCATACACGGCTTATTCTTACAGTTCAGGCAACGTTTTGCTTCATCCACTGCCATCTCCGCTGTATACCCGGTCGTTACCTCCAGAAAATTTTTATTCCGTACATCCGGCTTCTGTTCCGGCATCGGATTCTTTACAGGTGACATATTTGCCATTACTGTTCACCGCCTTTCATTCTGCATCTTCCTGCCTCGCAAGCTGTCTTTTCCTGCGGCTTAAACATCTGCTGACGCTTGATGGCAGCATCCCAGTCAATTTTATGTCCGTCAAAATCAGGACCGTCCACGCAGGCAAACTTTGTCTCGCCTCCGACAATCACTCTGCAGCCGCCACACATTCCCGTACCGTCAATCATGACCGGATTCATGGATACGGTAGTCGGTATCTTATACTGCTCCGTAATCCTGCATACCGCACGCATCATCATGAGCGGACCGATTGCAATCACTTCATCAAACATCTCTCCGGCATCCAGTTCCTCCTTCAGCCGGTCGGTAACAAAGCCCTGTGTTCCGTTTGAACCATCATCCGTCGTAATAATAAGCTTGTCGGATACTTCCTTCATTTCTTCTTCAAGAATAACATATTCCGTACTTCTGAACCCGGCAATGACCGTAACTTCTGCTCCAAGTGCCTTTAACTTTTTCGCCTGCGGATACGCAATTGCAGTTCCGAGCCCTCCGCCGATTACGGCAACCTTTTTAAGATGCTCAAGCGGTGTCGGCATTCCGAGCGGTCCTGCAAAATCAAGCACCGTATCTCCGGCACCGAGCTTTGCCAAATCCTTCGTAGTCTTTCCGACTGCCTGTATAATAACTGTAACAGTACCCTTTTCTCTGTCAAAATCGGCAATAGTGAACGGAACACGTTCTCCGTATTCATCAATACGTAAAATAATGAACTGTCCCGGCTCCGCCTTGCGGGCAACAAGCGGAGCTTCTATCTCCATTAGATAAACCTGCGGATTTAAATCAACCTTTCGAATGATTCGGTATGACATTTCTTCTCTCCTTCTCCTCTTATCGAATAATGATACTGTCTCTTTCCGGACCGACAGAAACATATTGAATCGGACAGCCGATTGCTTTCTCAACAAAGCATACATAGTCCTTTGCCTCTCTAGGGAGGTCTTCCCAACGACGGATACCGGATATGTCACAGTTCCAGCCGTCAAAATACTCAATCACCGGTTTTGCATAATTTAACGCTGCCGGAAACGGAAAACGGTCGATTATTTCACCGTTCAGCTCATAATGCATACAGACCGGAATCTTTCTCATATAGCTGAGAACATCCAGCTTGGTAAGAGCAATCGCTGTTGCAGCCTGCACCTCTACCCCGTAACGCGTTGCAACAATATCAATCGGTCCGACTCTGCGAGGTCTTCCGGTTTTTGCGCCATACTCGAACCCACTTTTTCGAAGCTCTTCTGCTTCATCCCCAAACATCTCACAGACAAAAGGTCCTTCGCCTACGCAGGTAGAATACGCCTTCACAACGCCAACCACACGGTCTATCTTTGCTCCCGGAAGTCCGGAGCCGATTGGTGCATACGCAGCCGTTGTATTCGAAGAAGTAGTATAAGGATAAATTCCGTAATCCAAATCCCTGAGAGAACCCAGCTGGGCTTCAAAAAGAATACTTTTCCCGCTCTCCTGCGCTTTTTTCAAGAAAGCTCCCGTATCGCAAATATACGGCAAAATCTTTTTGCAAGAGGTCTCCACCCATTTTTCCAGCATCTCCATCGTATAAGGCTTTGCACCGTATACCTTTGTCAGAGTAAGATTCTTCCACTCCATTAAGTCGGCAAGATGTGCTTTCAGTTCTTCCGGATAAAAAAGTTCTCCGGCAAGAATTGTTTTCTTTTGATATTTATCTGAATAAAACGGAGCGATTCCCTGCTTGGTAGAACCATATTTCTTATCGGCAAGTCTCTGTTCCTCCAGCTCATCCAAATCACGATGCCACGGAAGAAGAAGGGAGGCACGGTCACTGATTTTTAAGTTCTCCGGAGTAAGTTCCACACCCTTTTCCATTACATCCTTCATTTCAATCCACAAATTCTCCGGGTCGAGTGCAACTCCATTTCCGAGAATATTTACAACACCCTCTCTGAAAATTCCGGAAGGAAGCAGATGCAGGGCAAACTTTCCTTTCTCATTGATTACGGTATGTCCGGCATTTCCGCCACCCTGAAACCTTACAACCACATCATAATCCTTGGTCATCAGGTCTACCATTCTGCCTTTTCCTTCATCACCCCAGTTAATCCCTACAATTGCGCAATTTGCCATAGTACTGTCCTCCGTTTATACATGCTCAACAAGCCGCTTCATAATCTCACGGTATGCATCTTCCACACCGCCAAGGTCACGACGGAATCTGTCCTTATCAAGCTTCTCTCCCGTTTTGCTGTCCCAGAGACGGCAGGTATCCGGGCTGATTTCATCTGCAAGTACAATAGTACCGTCTGAGAGTCTTCCAAACTCCATTTTAAAATCAACCAGTGTTACCCCGCATTCCTTCCAGAATGCCTTCAACTGTTCATTTACGCCAAAGGAATACTTTTTAATCGTTTCAATTTCTTCCTTCGTTGCAAGCTTAAGCGCAATCGCATGATACTCATTCATCAACGGATCACCGAGCTCATCGTTTTTATAGGAAACTTCAATCGTCGGAGTATCAAATACAAGTCCTTCCTCGACTCCGTATCGTTTGGAAAAAGAACCGGCAGCAATATTTCTTATGATTACTTCAAGCGGCACGATAGAAACCTTCTTTACAAGCGTTTCACGTTCACTCAGTTCTTCTACAAAATGCGTCGGAATTCCTGCTTTTTCAAGGCGCTGCATCAACAGGTTACTCATTCTGTTGTTGATTACACCCTTGCCGGAAATCGTTCCCTTTTTCAGTCCGTTAAATGCCGTGGCATCGTCCTTGTAGGATACAATCAGAAGCTCCGGGTCATCTGTTTGAAAAACTTTTTTTGCCTTTCCTTCATAAAGCTGTTCTCTTTTGGTCATTTTCCATCTACCTCCAACAATAATTTGAAACATATTTGTTACAAAAAAAGAAAGCAGAGACACCTAGAGACCCTATCCCCAAGACGCCTTTGCCTTTTCACCGACAAATTATACTCTTTTCCGGACTATCTGTCAACCACTCTGATAAATGTTTTACAAAATTCATAAAAAACCGATAACGAATCCTCCCCTTTTTATGAATTATCCACCGAACAGAACAAGGCTGCACCTTTCTAGGGTGCAGCACCTGCATTTTTATATTTTGACCTTTTATTTCCCGCTATCCCCGTAGTTTGAAAGCACTCTGGCGGATGGGTCATTTACATTACAGCCTTCCCATGATTTGTTCGGCATCCAGAAATCAACAATCATTTCAGCCTGTCCCGGATAATACTTTTCGAATATCTCACGATACAGCAACGATTCTTTTGTAAAAGGGCGGGCATGGGAATATTTCTTACATCCTGCTAAAAATTCCTCATCACTGTAATACTCATTGGCATACTCTTTCAGGTAATCTACCATGGAGTGTCCCACCGCATCCGAAAAGGCAGCTTTTTCACGCCATAAGATTTCATCCGGAAGATACTCACCGTTCTCAAATGCATGTCGCAACAGATATTTTCCCTTGCCGTACTTATTCAGCTTCAGCTCCGGATTAATTGCCATTACATATTTCACAAAATCAAGGTCTCCGAACGGCACTCTTGCTTCAAGCGAGTTTACCGAGATACAACGGTCGGCACGAAGCACATCATACATATGCAGCTCACGGATACGTTTTGCGGCTTCTTCCTGAAAAGCTTCGGCGGATGGAGCGAAATCGGTGTATTTGTAACCAAACAGTTCATCGGAAATCTCACCGGTCAGAAGAACACGGATATCGGTCTGCTCGTGAATCGCCTTGCAGACAAGGTACATTCCCATTGAAGCTCGTATCGTTGTGATATCAAAAGTACCCAACAAATGAATCACATCTTCAAGAGAGGAAAGCACATCCTTAGGCGTCATATAGATTTCCTTGTGGTCACTTCCTATGTAATCTGCAACCTGCTTTGCGTATTTCAGGTCAATCGCATCCTCGCTCATACCGATGGCAAAGGTCTTAATCGGTTCTTTACTTTTCTTTGCGGCAATTGCGCATACAAGAGAAGAATCCAGACCACCTGAAAGCAAAAAACCGACCTTCGCATCAGCAACAAGCCTTTTTTCTACTCCGGCAACCAGCTTTTCCTTTATTTGTCCGCAGACGGTTTCCAAGTCATCCTGACATATTGTGTCAACCTTAGCAATGTCGCAATAGCAGAAGAAGTTTCCTTTCTTATAATAATGTCCCGGCGGAAACGGCATAATTTTTTCACAAAGACCTACAAGGTTTTTTGCCTCGCTCGCAAACAGAATCACACCGGCTTTGTCATAACCGTAGTACAAAGGGCGAATCCCGATGGGATCTCTGGCCGCAATGTATTCTCCCGTCCTTCCGTCATAGAGGATGCAGGCATATTCTGCATCCAGCATAGCAAACATTTCTGTTCCATATTCGCGGTACATCGGAAGTAAAATCTCACAGTCCGAATCGCTCCGGAAGGTATATCCCTTCTGTTTCAGAGCCTCTCTTTCCTTTTCAAAGCCGTATATCTCACCGTTGCAGACCACATAGCTTCCATCAAGCTCAAACGGCTGCATTCCGGCTCCGGTCAGACCCATAATAGAAAGTCTGTGAAAGCCCAGGAGACCTTTTCCGGTATCAACAATTCTGCTGTCATCCGGTCCTCGCGATACCGTGCGGTCAAAGCCTTTTCTGAATTCATCAACAGTGGCACCGCAACCACAATAACCCATAATAGAACACATAGGAATCTCCTCCGTACGTACATAGTAATCACAGCATTAATCCCAAGCTGTTGTATTCCGAGCAAATTCTGATTTGCTCTTTCCCTCACCGGAAAGATATGCTTTCTCATAGAGAGAATTCACTTTTTCTTCCTTAAGCAACATTTCCGGAGTCTGCTCTTTGAAATCAATCGGAGGGACAAATTCATAGTTTTCCTTCTGCATAAGTTAAACTCCTTTCATGAAACAATCTATTCCACATCCTGCAAGGCATCAAATCCTTCTTCACCGGTACGAACCTTTACAACGTTTTCAACATCATATACAAAGATTTTACCATCCCCGATATGACCGGTATAAAGAACCTTCTTCGCAGTCTCAATTACATTACGTACCGGAACCTTGCTGACAACAATATCTACCTGTACCTTCGGAAGCAGGTTTGCTTCCACCTGAACGCCACGGTAATATTCCGGCTTACCCTTCTGTACGCCGCAACCCAGAACGTGGGAAACCGTCATGCCTGTAATACCGATATCCATCATTGCGGTTTTTAATGCCTCAAACCTGGATTCCTTACAAATAATCTCCACCTTGGTAAACTTTGTACCGTCTTCATGGAAGGTCGGCATCTTCTTAACGGTTACTGCCTCAGCCACCGGAACCTCACCGGTAACAGCAACTGCATCCTCATACCCATAGTCCAGACTTTCCACTGCCGGCACAAAGTCTGCATACGCACTCGGAAGACCATGCTCCGTACTGTCAAGTCCTTTGATTTCCTCCTCTTCGGAAACTCGAAGACCAATCGTTTTCTTGATTACAAAGAACGTAAGTCCCATTGTAAGAGCAGTCCATGCAAGAATCGCTACAATACCAAGCGTCTGAATGCCAAATAACTTCCAGCTGCCGGTATAGAACAGACCCTCGAGTCCTGCAGGAGCATCCGGATTTGCCAAAAGACCTACCGCAAGAGTACCCCAAACACCGTTTACAAAATGAACGCCTACCGCACCGACCGGGTCATCAATATGAAGCTTAAGATCAAGGAACTCGACAGCCACGATGACAAGAATACCGGAGACGATACCGATAATTGCGGAACCAAGTGCATCTACCGCGTCACAGCCGGCCGTAATACCGACCAGACCTGCAAGGGAACCGTTGAGACACATGGATACATCCGGCTTTCCGTTCTTAATCCAAGTGAACAACATCGTCGTAACCGTTGCTACCGCCGGTGCAATGGTAGTTGTAACGAAAATAGAAGCTAAGGAATTACCATCCCAGGCTGCGGCACCGTTAAAGCCGTACCAGCCGAACCAGAGAATAAAGCAACCAAGGGCACCGAGAGTAATCGAGTGACCCGGAATTGCATTTACCTTCTTCACCTTACCGGCCTTATCCTTTACATATTTTCCAAGACGAGGACCTACCATAATCGCACCAATCAAAGCTGTGATACCGCCGACCGAATGAATTGCTGCAGAACCGGCGAAATCATGGAAGCCGAGCTGTGCAAGCCAGCCCTGGGAGTTCCATACCCATCCTGCTTCAACCGGATATACAAAAAGGGAAATGATACCGGAATAGACACAGTAGGATATGAATTTCGTTCTCTCTGCCATGGAGCCGGAAACGATTGTTGCGGCAGTTGCGCAGAATACGAGGTTGAATACGAACGCCGGAGCATTGCCGCCTTCAAGGAATGCACCGAAGTCCGTAAATATCTGGAGATTCGGAACACCGAATATTCCGAGAACATAATCCTCTGCCATCATCAGGCTGAACCCGAGCAAAACGAAAACTACCGTTCCGATACAAAAGTCCATCAGGTTTTTCATAATAATGTTACCTGCGTTCTTTGCTCTGGTAAAACCGGTTTCTACCATTGCAAAACCGGCCTGCATAAAGAATACCAGTGCGGCACCGATTAAGAACCATACACCAAATACTTCACTTGTTGCAGTTTCGGCAACTAATTTTGTGATTTCTTCAATAACCATAGGATTACCTTCTTTCTTTATTTTACTCCAAACAGTAAATCAGCATAGGTCGGGAACGGCCAGTAGCTCTTTGCTGTCAGGGTTTCTGCTTCATCACAGGCTACTCTGAGTTCTCCCATCTTCGTAAGAACCAGGTCACGAATCATTGCAGCCTCACTACCGATATCCTCTGCATTTCCGAGAGATACGACAGCATTCTCCAACTCCTCGGACTTCGTTGCGATTCTGTCGGTCAGTACAGAAAGCTTTCTGATCAGACCGGTTTCATAACCGCAGGCAAGTGTAGAATCGAGTGCTTTCTTTGCTCCGGCAGCCTTTGCAATATCAGCTGCATAAGCGGTAACAGCAGGTGCAAGCTGGGTCTTTGCCATATCTACCATCGTATTTGCTTCAATAATCACGGTCTTGCAGTAGTTCTCGAGCGTAATCTCATATCTGGACTTTAACTCAGCCTCGGTAAATACACCGTGGGAAGTCAACATCTCCACATTCTTCTTATCAAGAAGATGCGGTACCGCATCAGCAGTGGTACGATAATTGAGAAGTCCTCTCTTTTCCGTAGCTTCCTTAATCCAGCTGTCGTCATATCCGTTTCCGTTAAAGATGATGTGCTTATGATCTTTAATCGTTTTGCGAATCATCTCATGGAGCGTGGTTTCAAAATCTTCCGCCCCTTCCAATCTGTCCGCATAGATTTTCAGAGACTCAGCTACCGCACTGTTTAACATAATATTTGCACATGCAATGCTGTTTGAAGAACCAAGCATACGGAACTCAAACTTATTTCCGGTAAACGCAAACGGTGACGTTCTGTTACGATCGGTTGTGTCACGGTTAAATTTCGGAAGAACATCAACACCCAGCCTCATCTGTGTTCTCTCTGCCCCGTGATACGGCGTATCCGTCTCAATTGCTTCAAGAACAGCATTCAGCTCATCTCCGAGGAAGATAGATACAACAGCCGGCGGTGCTTCGTTTGCACCGAGACGATGGTCATTTCCGGCAGTAGCAACCGAAATACGTAACAAATCCTGATAATCATCTACTGCTTTGATTACCGCACAGAGGAACAAAAGGAACTGTGCATTTTCGTACGGGGTAGCGCCCGGAGAAAGCAGGTTCTGCCCGGAATCCGTAGCAATAGACCAGTTGTTGTGCTTACCGCTGCCATTCACGCCGGCAAACGGCTTTTCATGAAGCAGGCAGACCAGACCGTGCTTTGCCGCAACCTTCTGCATAATTTCCATCGTAAGCTGGTTATGATCGGTTGCAATATTTGTCGTCGTATAAATCGGTGCGAGCTCATGCTGTGCCGGTGCAACCTCATTATGCTCGGTCTTTGCAAGAATGCCCAGTTTCCAGAGCTCGTCATTTAACTCCTCCATATACGCAGCAACTCTTGGCTTAATCACTCCGAAATAATGGTCATCCATTTCCTGTCCCTTCGGCGGTTTTACGCCAAATAAGGTACGACCGGTGAAGCAAAGGTCCGGACGTTTTTCATACATCTCCTTTGTTACAAGAAAATATTCCTGCTCCGGTCCAACGGAACTGGTAATACGCTTTACACTGTCATTTCCGAATAATCTCAGAATACGAAGTGCCTGCTTATTCAACGCTTCCATGGAACGAAGAAGCGGTGTCTTTTTATCAAGTGCATGCCCGTCATAGGAGCAGAATGCAGTCGGAATACAAAGTGTTTTTCCTTTGATAAATGCATACGAGGTAGGGTCCCATGCAGTATACCCTCTTGCTTCAAAGGTTGCTCTCAGTCCTCCGCTCGGGAAAGAAGAAGCATCAGGTTCTCCCTTAATGAGCTCCTTTCCGGAGAATTCCATGACTACACCACCATCCGGAGACGGAGTAATAAAGCTGTCATGCTTTTCTGCGGTAATACCGGTAAGTGGCTGGAACCAATGTGTGTAATGCGTAGCACCCTTGGAAACTGCCCAGTCCTTCATAGCAGTTGCAACCGCATTCGCAACACTGATATCTAACTCCGTTCCTTCATCAATCGTTTTCTTAAGCGAAGCGTAAACCTTCGCAGACAAAGTAGCTTTCATTACTCTGTCATCAAAAACCATACTTCCAAAATAATCCGTTACAGTTCCCATGATTGTATTCTCCTTTTCAATTTTTTCTATGTAGGTTATCAATAAAGAGCAACTCCCTCTTGATAACAAAAGGCAAAGGCACCTTTCATGTAAATACATAAAAGACACCTTTGCCTTATATTCGTTTCTTCAATCGTATTTTATATTACGTGATTATACAATGCCCTGTGCATTCATGGCATCTACAACCTTTTCAAAACCGGCAATATTTGCACCTACAACATAGTTGCCTTCAAAGCCGTATTTCTTTGCTGCGTTGTCAATATTGTGATACAGATTTACCATAATGCCCTTCAGCTTTTCATCCACCTGTTCAAAGGTCCAGTGCATTCTCTCACTGTTCTGGGACATTTCAAGAGCAGAGGTAGCAACACCGCCTGCATTTGCAGCCTTACCCGGAAGGAAGTAAACACCGTTCGTCTGAAGGTACTCGGTAGCTTCTGCTGTCGTCGGCATATTTGCACCTTCTGCAACAGCTACTACTCCGTTTGCAACCAGCTTCTTTGCATCTTCCAGACCAAGCTCGTTCTGTGTTGCACACGGAAGTGCGATATCGCACTTGATGCCCCATACACCCTTTCCTTCATGATACTCAGCATTCGGTCTGTATGTCTTATATTCCGTAAGTCTCTGACGCTTCACTTCTTTAATTTCCTTAAGAGCTGCCACATCAATTCCCTCCGGATCATAAATCCAGCCGTTGGAATCCGAACAGGTAACTACCTTTGCACCAAGCTTCTGTGCCTTTTCGATTGCATAGATGGCAACATTTCCTGCTCCGGATACCACTACCGTCTTTCCCTCCAGAGACTGACCGTGGCACTTCATCATCTCTTCTACAATATAAAGAAGACCGTATCCGGTTGCCTCGGTTCTGGCAAGAGAACCACCGTAAGAAAGACCCTTTCCTGTCAATACGCCTTCGAAAACACCACGAAGCTTTTTATATTGACCAAACATATATCCGATTTCACGAGCACCGGTACCGATATCACCTGCAGGAACATCCGTATCGGCTCCGATGTACTTACAAAGCTCGCTCATAAAGCTTTGGCAAAATGCCATAACCTCACGGTCCGACTTTCCCTTCGGATCAAAATCCGAACCGCCCTTACCGCCGCCGATCGGCAGACCGGTCAGCGAATTCTTAAATATCTGTTCGAAGCCAAGGAACTTAATAATACCAAGATTTACGGAAGGATGAAGTCGTAAGCCTCCCTTATAAGGTCCGATTGCACTGTTAAACTGAACACGATATCCGGTATTGACATGCACCTGACCCTTATCATCAATCCACGGCACACGGAACTTAATCTGTCTTTCCGGATTTACAAGTCTTTCCAGTAAAGCATCTCGTCTGAATGCTTCCTCGTTTGCATCTACCACCGGGCGTAAAGAATCAAGTACTTCTCTGACTGCCTGGTGAAACTCAGGCTCATTCGGGTTCTCTGCAATAACTCGCTCAATTACTTCATCTACATATGACATAATCTTCCTCCTCTTTGTAAAAAGATAAGGCGTCTCTAATGCCGGAAGAAACCTCCCTGCTACATTAAAGACGCCTTTGCCTTTTTACATATATATTTTTCTAGGACGAAAAGGAAAAAGCGTCCTTGAGTGGGAATACTCAAAGACGCCATTGCCTTTACGCTCTGCATTATACACTCGCAAAAAATGTTTGTCAACCCCTTTTTTCAATTTTTTCTTCACCGCATTTTCCTTCACTTTTTTCAAGGCTGAAGTGTGCGAGTATCTGTTTTTCAAATTTTCTGTCTTGACAAATAAATTACTCGGTTGTATAATTCTAGCAAATGAGCAAAGGCGTTCGTTTCACAACAGAAGTTGTCTGTTATGAAATGAGCGCCTTTTCTTTTTTATTGTTTCTAGGTTTAAAAACATGGTTGACACCCAAGACCTTGAGACCTTATTTAGATTTTTAGATTTACCGGAAAGAGAGGTATTGATTATGAAATTGGAAGGTGAAGTTCGAATTCCCTCCGGCTGTGCTATTGCCGCGGTTATTTCAAAAGAGGGAAAGAAAATGACCGGTGAAATGATTACCAATGCCATGAAACCTATGCACGACCGTTCTAACGGACTGGGCGGTGGTTTTGCAGGGTATGGTATCTATCCTGATTATAAAGACTTTTATGCACTTCACATGTTTTTTAACGACCGTTCCACGCGTAAGGACTGCGAAGCTTTTTTAAAGGAGCGTTTCGAAATTGTCAAATCGGAAATTATTCCGACACGAAAAATACCGGCAATCACCAATGAACCTCTCATATGGAGATACTTTGTTGCCCCCTTAAAATCTGTTCTCGTCGACCTGCAGCTTGACGAAAAGGAATTTGTTGCACGCACCGTTATGAAGATTAATACGGAAATGAATGGGGCCTATGTGTTCTCCAGCGGTAAAAACATGGGAACCTTTAAAGCAGTCGGTTTCCCGGAGGATGTCGGTGTATTTTACAAACTGGAGGAATATGAAGGCTATTCCTGGACAGCGCATGGTCGCTACCCGACAAACACCCCCGGCTGGTGGGGTGGAGCACATCCTTTCACGTTACTTGACTGGTCCATTGTTCATAACGGTGAAATATCTTCCTACGATGCCAATCGCCGTTTTATCGAGATGTTTGGATATAAATGTACTCTGCAGACTGATACCGAGGTCATTACCTATATTATGGATTATCTTCTTCGTGTGCAGGGACTTACCCTCGAAGAAGCCGCAAGCGTAATTGCTGCACCGTTTTGGAGCACAATTGCAGACAAAACCGATTTGGCGGACAAGAACAAACATATTTACCTTCGTACCATGTTCCCTAGTCTGCTCATTACCGGACCTTTTTCCATTGTTCTCGGCTTCAACGGCGGACTCATGGCTCTGAATGATCGCTTGAAGCTGCGTTCCATGGTGGTCGGAGAAAAAGACGATAAGGTGTTCATCGCCAGTGAAGAAGCATCTATCCGCACAATGGAACCGGATGCTGAAAATATCTGGACTCCTGCAGGCGGCGAACCGGTAATTATTCAGGTAAAGGAGGGAACATATTAATGAGTGTGGAATTTATCTATCCCGAATTTGAAGTTATCCGAAACAGTAATCGATGCATTGCCTGCCGTGTCTGTGAGAGGCAGTGTGCAAACGAAGTACATACTTACAATACCGAGCTTGGCATTATGATGAGTGATGAATCAAAATGCGTCGATTGTCAGCGTTGCGTATCTCTCTGCCCGACCAGAGCGTTAAAAATTGTAAAGAGTGACTGCACCTTCCGTGAAAATGCGAACTGGCAGAATGACACCATCAAAGAAATCTATAAGCAGGCAAACAGCGGAGGCGTTCTTTTATCTTCGATGGGTAATCCGAAGCCGCTCCCGGTATACTGGGACAAAATACTGATTAACGCTTCCCAGGTAACCAACCCGCCAATCGATCCGCTTCGTGAGCCAATGGAAACCCGTGTGTTTCTCGGGAAAAAGGAACAAAAAATCCAACGCGATGAGAACGGAAATTTACTTTGTGAACTTCCTCCACAGCTTGAACTTTCCATGCCAATCATGTTTTCCGCAATGAGCTATGGTTCCATCAGCTACAACGCACATGCTTCTCTTGCACGTGCTGCTACAGAACTCGGAATTCTTTATAATACCGGTGAGGGCGGTCTTCATGAAGACTTCTACTGCTTTGGTGAAAATACAATCGTTCAGGTGGCAAGCGGTCGTTTCGGCGTGCATGAGGATTATCTCAAGGCCGGTGCCGCCATCGAAATAAAAATGGGACAAGGTGCAAAACCTGGTATCGGCGGTCATCTGCCGGGTGCAAAAATTGTCGGCGATGTTTCACGCACCCGTATGATTCCGGAAGGCTCCGATGCAATTTCTCCTGCCCCTCATCACGACATTTACTCAATTGAAGATTTGCGTCAGCTTGTTTTCTCCCTGAAGGAGGCTACGGAATACAAAAAACCGGTCATTGTAAAGGTTGCTGCTGTTCATAACATAGCTGCAATTGCAAGCGGAATTGCAAGAAGCGGTGCGGATATCATTGCAATTGACGGTTTCCGCGGCGGTACGGGTGCCGCTCCTACCAGAATCCGTGATAACGTGGGAATCCCGATTGAGCTGGCACTGGCATCCGTAGACCAGCGTCTTCGTGATGAAGGCATCCGGAATAATGTATCTCTCGTTGTCGGTGGCAGCATCCGCAGTGCAGCCGATGTCGTAAAGGCCATTGCCCTCGGTGCCGATGCATGCTATGTTGCAACTGCTGCCCTGCTCGCACTCGGCTGTCATCTCTGCCGTACCTGTCAAAGCGGTAAATGCAACTGGGGTATCGCAACACAGCGACCGGAACTTGTCAAGCGACTCAATCCTGATATCGGCAGCGAACGTCTGGTGAATCTGATGCATGCATGGCAGCATGAAATCAAAGAGCTGATGGGAGGCATGGGTATTAATTCCATTGAGGCTCTTCGAGGAAACCGACTGATGCTTCGCGGTATCGGTATGACAGACAAAGAGCTTGAAATTCTCGGTATTTCTCATGCCGGTGAATAAACATATAGTTTCTGATTCACACAGAACGGAGGAACAAACCATGAAACGAGTTTACGTAAATGAAGAATGGTGCCTTGGTTGCCATTTGTGCGAATATAACTGTGCTTTTGCCAATTCCGGCATGTCAGACATGGCTACCGCACTGAAGGGAAAACCGATTTACCCACGCATTCATATCGAGGACAACGAAAAGATTTCCTATGCGGTTTCCTGTCGTCACTGCACAGACCCAATCTGCATCAAAAGCTGTATTGCAGGTGCTATTTCCAAGCATGACGGAGTTGTCTGCGTAGATAAAAATAAATGTGTCGGCTGTCTGACCTGCGTATTGGTATGCCCTTACGGGGCACTTACTCCGGGAGAAGACGGCATCATGCAGAAATGTGAGCTTTGTCTGCAAAACTCCTGCGGCGAACCTGCCTGTGTAAAGGGATGCCCTAACAAAGCAATTGTATATGAAGAACGAGGTGAAGCTGAATGAAACATTACGTTATAATCGGAAACGGTGTAGCCGCCGTCGGATGTATTGAAGGTATCCGCAGTGTGGACAAGGAGACCAAAATAACGGTAATCTCCGAGGAGAACCATGCTGTCTACTGTCGTCCGCTTATCTCCTACTACCTGGAAAACAAAACAGATGCAGAGCGTATGAACTATCGCAGTACCGACTTTTATGAAGCAATGGGATGTGATGTGCTCTACGGCAGAAAAGCAGTCCGTATTGATACTGCCTCAAATTCAATACTGCTCGATGATTCTCAGAAACTGTCTTATTCCTCCGTCTGCGTGGCAACCGGTTCCTCTCCCTTTGTTCCTCCCATGGACGGTTTGGAGAAGGTGGAAAAGAAATTCAGTTTCATGACACTTGATGATACTCTGGCACTTGAAAAGGCCATTACAAAGGAAAGTAAAGTATTCATTGTCGGAGCCGGTCTGATTGGTCTGAAATGTGCCGAGGGTCTTCACGGACGTGTTGCCGATATTACGGTATGTGACCTCGCTGACCGTGTTCTTTCCAGTATTCTTGATAAAGATTGCGCCGCTATCATGCAGAACCATATGGAAGCAAACGATATTCACTTTCTTCTGGGTGACAGCGTAAGCCGTTTTGAACAAAGAACTGCTATTATGCAGAGCGGAAAATCCGTGGATTTTGATGTTCTGGTTCTTGCTGTCGGTGTACGAGCAAATACTTCTTTAGTAAAAGAAGCCGGTGGTGCTGTGAACCGGGGTATCCTCGTAAATGAGAAAATGGAAACCTCCGTTGCAGGCATCTACGCTGCAGGAGATTGTACCGAAGGGGAGGATATTTCTTTGGGTGACAAAAGAGTTCTTGCACTTCTTCCAAACGCCTATATGCAGGGTCATACCGCCGGCGTGAATATGGCTGCCGGTAACGAAGTGTTTGACAAAGCTATCCCGATGAACTCCATCGGTTTCTTTGGCTTGCATGCAATGACAGCCGGAACCTATGATGGCGAATTGTATGAAGAAAGAACAGAAACTTCTATCAAGCGGCTATTCACAAAAGATGGTTTCCTAAAAGGATTTATCCTGATTGGCGAGACCGAACGTGCCGGAATCTATACTTCTCTTATCCGTGAAAAGACTCCGCTCGATACGATTGACTTTGATCTGCTAAAAAAAGTAGCAACTTCTGCTGCATTTTCTTCCGAAGTCCGTAGAAAAAAGTTTGGAGGTGTGGTATAATATTATG
>JAQXOR010000155.1 GCA_029099805.1 Lachnospiraceae bacterium | reverse complement strand
TCAGATATTTATCGGAGAAGCCGTTCTTCTTGGCACTGATGAGAGCTTCGTCGGAAGGCAGGCTGCCCTTGTTTGCAATAAGAGCCTCTTCTTCCTCTACGAGCTCCTTCATCTGCTCGATAAAGTAGTGTTTTACCTTCGTGATTTCAAAAATCTCATCCGGGGTCGCTCCCTTGCGGAGAGCTTCGTACATTATGAAGTGCCGCTCACTGGAAGCGGTAATTAACATCTGAAGAAGTTCTTCCTTTGTCTTTTTGTCAAAATCCTTTGCGTGACCGAGACCGTAGCGACCGGTTTCAAGGCTGCGGATTGCCTTCTGGAAGGCTTCCTTATAGGTCTTACCGATACTCATGACCTCACCTACCGCACGCATCTGGGTGCCAAGCTTGTCCTGCACGCCCTTAAACTTCTCGAATGCCCAACGGGCGAACTTTATAACAACGTAATCACCGTCCGGAACATATTTATCCAGAGTACCGTACTTTCCGCACGGAATATCCTTTAAGGTAAGACCTGCAGCAAGCATTGCGGATACGAGTGCAATCGGGAAGCCGGTAGCCTTGGAGGCAAGAGCGGAGGAACGGGAGGTTCTCGGGTTGATTTCAATAACGATGATACGGTCGGAAACCGGGTCATGTGCGAACTGTACATTGGTACCGCCGATAACCTGAACGGATTCTACAATCCGATATGCCTGCTCCTGTAAACGCTTCTGACATTCCTCGGAGATAGTGAGCATCGGAGCGGAACAGAAAGAGTCACCGGTGTGTACACCGAGCGGGTCGATGTTTTCAATGAAGCAGACGGTAATCATATTGCCTTCTGCGTCACGGACGATTTCGAGCTCCAGCTCTTCCCAGCCGAGAATAGACTCTTCGACAAGAACCTGTCCGACTAAGCTTGCCTGTAAGCCTCTTGCACAGACAGTCTTCAACTCTTCTTTATTATAAACGAGGCCGCCGCCTGCACCGCCCATGGTGTAAGCCGGACGAAGCACAACAGGATATCCTAACTTGTCAGCGATTGCCAGTGCTTCATCTACACTGTACGCAACCTCACTGCGTGCCATTTCAATGCCGATAGCGTCCATAGACTTCTTAAATTCGATACGGTCTTCACCACGCTCAATAGCATCGACCTGAACGCCGATGACCTGCACATTGTACTTGTCTAAAACACCGGCAGAAGCAAGCTCTGCACAGAGATTCAGACCGGACTGTCCGCCAAGATTCGGTAAAAGAGCATCCGGACGTTCCTTTGCAATAATTTGCTCGAGACGCTCTACATTGAGCGGTTCAATATACGTCACATCTGCGGTCTCCGGGTCGGTCATGATGGTAGCCGGGTTAGAATTTACGAGTACAATTTCGTAGCCGAGTTTCTTCAGTGCCTTACATGCCTGTGTTCCCGAATAGTCGAATTCACAAGCCTGTCCGATAATAATCGGACCGGAGCCGATAATGAGGACTTTATGGATATCTGTTCGCTTTGGCATGGATGTGCCCTCCTGTTTGTAATGTTCTGAATTCCTTTTTCCCTTTATTGTATAACAGAATAGGAAAAAAGGAAAGAGGGAAATCAAAAAAAAATAAAAATGGCAATCCGCACAAAAAATAGAAAATAAAGGCTCTGATTTAAGATACTTTTTACTTGTATTTTCGATGGAAATGAGGTATAATGGGATTGTACAAAAGAACAAAGGGCGGTTCGCCTCATTTGAACTTACATAGGATGTGATCTATCCTAGAATGTACGACACTCCCTGTTATTTTGAACCTACATTACTTTAAAAGGGATTCCTATATTTACAGGTAGCTGCAATGCCTCCTCTGAGTGGACTGCAAAAGCCTGTGTGCGGTTACCCACCTAGCTTTGGCTAGGAGTCAAAATACAGGAAACGGCATTCCGGGATAGTTACAAAAGAGCATGGTAAGATACTTGAGAGTATTGTGAAATACTAATGAGAAATATGCCGCGCAGTTTTCTGCGCGGCTTTGTTTTTATAGAAAGCATACAGACGGAGTCTGCGGAAAGGGGTATTATGAAAGACGGTTTTATTAAGGTGGCGGCTGCAACCCCCGCAATTCATGTGGCAGAGCCTGCATATAATGCAGAGCAAATCGGCAGCTTAATGGAAGAGGCAATGGACAAAGATGTACAATTGCTTGTATTTCCGGAGTTATGTATTACCGGATATACCTGCGGTGATTTGTTTTTGCAGGATACGCTGCTGGCAGGTGCCGAAAAGGCACTTTCCGTGCTTGTGGAAAAAAGCATCGGCAGTGATATGGTAATTGTGGCCGGTCTGCCGGTTTCTGTCCGGGCAAAGCTCTATAATATTGCAGTGCTTTTTCAGAACGGGAAGCTGTTGGGGGCGGTACCGAAGGGAGCCATCCCGACCTATTCCGAGTTCTATGAGGGAAGACATTTTACCTCCGGCGAGGGAATGAATACAGAGATTATGCTTTGCGGACAGAGTGTGCCGTTCGGAACAAAGCAGTTATTTGTATGTGAAGAAGAGGAACGCTTCTGTATTGCGGCGGAAATCTGCGAGGACCTCTGGGGGGCAATTCCTCCCAGCTGTTATCATGCGCTTGCCGGTGCAACGGTAATTGTTAATCTGTCCGCCAGCAATGAAACTACAGGAAAGAGCGAGTATCGGAGGGAGCTGGTAAAGAGTCAGTCCGCCCGCTTGTTTGCCGGTTATATCTATGCAGATGCGGGAGAGGGTGAGTCTACCACAGATACAGTCTTTGCCGGGCCTAATATTATTGCGGAAAACGGAACCGTTCTTGCGGAGTCGGAGCGTTTTACCACGGGACTTTGTGTGACAGAGATAGACCTGCAGCGTGTCAATAATGAGAGAAGACGTGTAACACCGTTTGCAGACAAGCAGCAGGAGGGATATCAGAGAAGATACTTTTCGTTGCAGAACGGGACGAAGGAATGTATGCTGACCCGGACGTTTGAACCGTTTCCTTTTGTTCCATCCTGCATGGAAGAACGGAACAGGCGTTGCGAAGAGATTACACGACTTCAGGCGGAAAGCCTGAAGAAACGTCTGCTTCATACCGGCTTAAAGAGTGCGGTGGTGGGAATTTCCGGAGGTCTGGATTCTACGCTTGCACTTTTAGTTACCTGTCAGGCATTTGAACTGGCAGGATATGAGAAAAAGAATATTTACACTATTACAATGCCGTGTTTCGGAACAACAGACCGGACGTACCGCAATGCAATTTCTTTGGCGAAGGAGCTTGGAACTACCGTAAAGGAAATACCGATTGCGGAGTCGGTAAGAAAGCATTTTGCCGATATCGGCCATTCGGAGGAGGTTCATGACCTTACCTATGAGAATGCCCAGGCAAGAGAGCGTACCCAGGTATTGATGGATTATGCCGGAATGGTAGGAGGACTGGTGGTAGGTACCGGAGATTTATCGGAGCTTGTTCTCGGCTGGGCAACCTATAACGGAGATCATATGTCCATGTACGGAGTGAACGGTTCGGTTCCGAAGACGCTGGTACGTTATCTCGTTTCCTATTTTGCGGATGTAACCGAGAGTGAAGGGCTGGCGACTGTGTTACGTGATATTGTGGATACGCCGGTCAGCCCGGAGCTTCTGCCGCCGTCCGGAGACGGCCGGATTGCGCAGAAGACCGAGGACCTGGTAGGACCGTATGAATTGCATGATTTCTTTTTGTATTATGTGCTGCGGTTCGGCTTTATGCCGAAAAAGGTATTTCGGCTCGCTAAGTCGGCTTTTGCGGGGAAATATGAGGATGAGACGATTTATCATTGGCTGGAAGTTTTTTATAAGAGATTTTTCTCCCAGCAGTTTAAGCGTTCCTGTCTGCCGGACGGTCCGAAGATTGGGTCGGTTGCGGTATCCCCACGGGGAGACCTTCGTATGCCGAGTGATGCGGTGGCAAACGCATGGTTAACTGATTTGGCAGAGATTAAGCCGAGATAAGCATCGTTTATTGGGCGGTTTCCGGCAGTACTGCCTTCTCTAAGGTGGCACGGATGCCGCCCAGTAACAGAGTCTGGGTATATTTGCTGCTCTCGGACAAAGTAATATCCTCCAAAGAGGTGCCTGCGGCAAGCTGTGCGCTGATATCCGCTGCAGCCGGTTCCATTAACGGATACATGGCAGCAGTTGCTTCGTCCAGATTAACCAGACGGACGGAATTAATATGGTCGGAATCGACAATCACCTCCAGATTGAGATAAGAATCATTGAGTGCAATAACGGAAGTGTAGACACCTGCACGATACGTTGCAAGAGTGGGTACGATGGGTTCAACGTCATTGTTGTTCTTTTCCGGCGTAAGCGATAAAATCAGCAGCAGAATAAGAAGAACCAGAATGAGCGCAGCAGGTATGGCGATGCGAAGAAGTTTTTTTAGTTTTAAAACGATAATTCGTGTTTTTGCCATGGCAGCCTCCTAAGGTTGGCACGAGAGTGCGTTATTGTTACAAGGTATTCGAAAAAAGGGGTTTTTATTCGCATGTCACTTACATTTATTTTGGGCCCGGCAGGTGCCGGAAAAACAGAATGGATTTATGAGAATGTATTAAAAACGGCAAGGGAACATCCGGAACGGACAGTTCTGGTGATTGTACCGGAACAGTTTTCCCTTCAGACCATGAAAGATTTAATTTTGCGCAGTGAGACAAAAAGCATGTCAAATATTGAGGTGCTGAGCTTTCTGCGCCTTTCTTATCGTGTTTTTGAGGAGCTTGGCATTGTGCCGGGAGAGCTTTTAAGTGATGTCGGAAAAAGTCTGCTGATTAAGCGTGTTGTCAACCGCATGGCAGGGGAGCTGCGGGTGTTTGCCGCAAACGTAAGAAAGGCAGGATTTATTGATGAAATGAAATCCCTGATTTCAGAGTTTTATCAATACGGGATTACACCGGAGACTTTAGAGCAGATGCGTGTGCTTGCAAAGGATGAACCGGTTTTACATAAAAAATTATCGGATATTGCAATAATCTATCAGGGCTTTGCAGAAAGTATCGAAGGAAAATACCTTGCAACGGAAACGGTTTCGGATGTTCTCGCAGGTGTGATTGAGGATTCTTCACTGCTTAAGGATTGTGATGTTTTTTTTGACGGATTTACCGGGTTTACTCCGTCCCAGTACGGGCTGCTTACCAGACTTCTGCGAAAAGCGGGACACTGTTATATGTCTCTGACCGCAGACGGTGCATCGTTACAAGCGGGTGGAGCGGAGCATGGTCTGTTTTATCTGACGCTCCGGACGAAAGAGGTTGTGACAAGACTGGCAGAGGATGCAGGGTGCCCAGTGGAAACGGTGGTGCTCGGAACGGACGGGAAGCTGCCGCGTTTTTCAGAAAATTCGGCACTGCTTTCCCTTGCACAGGGCTTATTCCGGTATCCGGTACCGGGAAGCACGGGCTGTAACGGAAGCATTTTACTGTATGCAAAGCCGAACCGGAAAACAGAGGCAGCGTTTATTGCGGCGGATATTGCGCGCAGAGTACGATGTGAGGGAGTTCGATACGGGAAAATAGCAATCGTAACGGGAGATATAGAAGGGTACGGAGAGGCGTTGCTTTCGGAATGTACGAGAGCGGGAGTCCCGGCCTTTTTAGACAGTAAACGCAGAATGTTTCATAACCCGTGCATTGCATTGATTCGGGCAATTTTGCAGATTGCCATCGGAAACTTTTCGTTTGAATCGGTATTTCGCTATTTGAAAAGCGGGCTGACGAACTATACTCCGGAGGAAGTCTCTTTGCTGGAGAACTATTGCCTAGCCTGTGGAATCCGCGGCGAGCGGATGTGGAAAAACGAGTGGAACTACCGTTACCGCACCGGCAGAGAAATCAATCTGGAATATTTAAATGTAGTACGGGAACGGGTATACAATGAACTCGGGCCGGTCAGCAGGCAGCTGACCGACGCGAAAACAGCAGGGGAGCGTACCAGGGTGTTATACAATTTTCTGGTGCAGCTTGGAGTCGAGGAAAAACTGCGGGAAATGGAATGCTCCTTTGTCGAGAAAAAGGAGCCGGTACGTGCCGGTGAATACAGGCAGGTATACCGTAATGTAGTTGAGGTTCTGGATCGTTTTATGGAGCTGTTAGATACGGAGGAGGTGTCCCTGCAGGAATATACCGAGCTGATGGAAACAGCTCTGAGAGAGTGCAAGGTAGGCGTTGTTCCGCCGAGTACGGATTGTGTCGTAATCGGGGATATCACAAGAACCAGACTGGCGGACATTGATGTCCTGTATCTGGCAGGAGTGAACGAGGGCGTGACACCGGCACCGGGGAGCACCGGAGGTCTGATTTCCGAAGCGGAAAGAGAGTTTTTTAAGGTGCACAGCGTTGAGTTGGCACCTACCAGAAAAGAGTCGGTATATATGGAACAGTTCTATCTGTATGCTATGCTGACAAAGCCGAGAAAAAAGCTGATTATGACATACAGCAGACTTTCTGCGGAGGGACAGGCAATGCAGCCATCCTATTTTGTGAGGCGTATCGGAGAGCTTTTCTCTGATTTTTGCGTACAGGAAGAGGAGGAACAGTCCTATCTGGCATTGTTACGGAATGATAGCGGCAAAACCTATCTTTTGGACGGACTACGAAAGTTTGCGACGGAAGGAAGCACGGAGGATCCTGCGTTTTGGGAGTTGTTCCGCCGGTTTATGATGCGGGAGGAGGAAGAAACCGGACGACTTCTTCGGACAGCCTTTTTCGGAAACCCTGCCGGTTCTATCCGGGAAACTGTGGCAAAGCGTCTGTATGGGGCGGTATTATACGGTAGTGTAACCAGATTAGAGAAGTATGCAGCATGTGCGTTTGCACATTTTTTACAGTACGGTCTTTCGCTGGAGGAACAGGCACAGTATCGTGTGGCAGCACCGGAGCTTGGAAATCTGTATCATATGGCATTGGAGCTGTTTACAAGGAAGGTACGGGAGGCCGGACTTTCCTGGCATACGCTTTCGCGGGAGGAAAGAGAGGTCCTGTGTGAGGAAAGTCTTTCCGAGGCGGTCGGGACCTTTGAAAACGGGGTGTTTGAAGGAACCAGACGAAACAGCTATCTGGTAACCAAGGCAGACAGGGTGCTGAAAAAAACGGTAGAAATGTTACAGGAGCAGATAAAGGGCAGCCTGTTTGAACCAAAGCACTGCGAGGCGGTATTTGAACATACGGCCAGGTATCTTTCCTTACACGGAAAAATCGACCGGTATGATGTGTGCTACAGTGAGGACAAGTGGTATCTCAGAGTGGTAGATTACAAGACCGGTACCAAAAAGTTTGATCTGGCGGAGCTGTATTACGGACTGCAGGTCCAGCTGGAGGTGTATCTGGCAGCAGCACTGCGACAGTCCGCAGAGGAAGACGGGAGAATTCCGGTACCTGCGGGAATGTTTTATTTTCATGTGGAGGACCCGTTTTTGCCGAGGGAAAAGTATTCGGAGGATGCAATCAGGGAGGAATTCCGGCCGGATGGAGTGTTTAATACAACGCCGTCTGCCGTGACAGCACTGGATGTATCGTTACGGGCGGAGAACGGAGGGCTGAAGCCTTCCGAATCGTCCCAATTGATTTATGCACAAACAGATAAAGACGGGCAGCTAAAGGCGGGCTCCAAAGGAATTGACGGAAAGGATTTTGCCACGCTGACGGAGTTCGTTTATCAAAAGCTGGAACGGGAAGCGGAGGCAATTCTAAAGGGAGATACAGCAGCAGAACCGTTCCGGTATAAAAAGGGGACTCCGTGTGAGTATTGCAGCTACCGTACGGTATGCGGATTTGATAACAGACTTCCGGAGTTTTCCTACCGGGATTTGAAAGAATTAAAGAAAGAAGAGCTTTGGGAAAATCTCAGAAAGGAGTGTCATGGGTGAGCTTCGATTTACACCGGAACAAAGACAGGTCATTGAAGTAAGAAACTGCACTACCCTGGTATCCGCGGCAGCGGGTTCCGGTAAAACCGCAGTTCTGGTACAACGAATTATCGAGAAGCTGACGGCAGAAAAGTCGCCGCAGGATATCGACCGGTTACTGGTGGTGACCTATACAAATGCGGCAGCGGCTGAAATGCGTGAACGTATCGGGAAGCGTTTAAATGAGTGTCTTGCGATGAAAGAGTATGCGGGCAATGTTCATTTGCAGAAACAGATTTTATTATTACGTGATGCGCCGATTATGACAATTCATGGATTCTGTCTAAGGCTTCTTCGTGAGTTCTTTTATGAACTGGAGCTTGACCCTGCATTTCGGATTGCGGAAGAAGCGGAGCTGACACTGCTGCGCGCCGATGTGATGGAGGAGCTGTTAGAAGCACGCTATGAGGCCGGAGAGGAGCTGTTTTTACGGCTGACGGAGTGTATCGGCAGCGGGAAAACAGATGAAGGCCTGGTAAAGCATATTGAGAATTTTTACAAATTTGCGCAAAGCGCTCCTTTTCCGGAAAAGTGGCTTCGTCAGGTATATGATGCATTAGAACAGCAAAAAAATGCCCGGACGCTTTCCGAAGAGGCACCGTTTATCCGGCTGTTGGTGGAACGTGTACAGGATGTTCTTGCGGACTGTGAAGTACTCCGCAGAAAAGCGATAGAGGTGTGTGAAGAACCGCAGGGGCCTTCTGCTTATCTGGATGCATTGGAGGCGGATGGAGAAGTATTGTCTGTGCTTCGTGCCGGAAAGACCTATGAAAGCCTGTCAGAGGCATTTGCCGGTCTGTCCTTTCAGGCATTGTCCAGAAAGAAAAGCGATGCATCCGAAGAGAAAAAGGAGCGGGTGAAGGCACTCAGAGGAGCATATAAGGAACTGCTTGGGAAGCTGAAAAGCGACTACTTTTTTGCGGATAGCAGCCAAATGGCGGAGGATATGGCTGCTATGGCACCGCTTCTGCAGGAGCTGGTCGGACTCTGCGAGGAGTACGGAAAACGGTATTCCCGGAGAAAGACAGAGCGCGGTCTGGTAGATTTTAATGATTTGGAGCATCTGACCGTACGGTTACTGGCAGAGGAAACGGAAGACGGCTTCTGCCCGACGGAAACAGCACGTCTGATTCGCAGCCGTTTTGATGAAATTATGATAGATGAATGTCAGGACAGTAATGAGATTCAGGATTTACTTCTTTTCTGCATTTCCGGCGAGGAGGAGGGAAGACCAAATCGCTTTATGGTGGGAGATGTAAAGCAGAGCATCTATAAATTCCGTATGGCAAAACCGGAATTGTTTATGAAAAAATATGAAGAATACGGAGACTACAGCGAGAACACGGGATATTGTAAAATAGTCCTGGGAAAGAACTTCCGGAGCCGTGCGGCAGTCATAACGCTGGTGAATGATGTTTTTTCCTGCCTGATGAGAAAGCAGTTCGGTGGGATAGCGTATGATGATGACGCAAAGCTGTATCAGGGAGCATCGTACCCATGGGATGAGGGAGAAGCATCGGAAGAAAAAGACAACTATACGGCTGAACTCCTGCTGACAGAGACAGCGGAGGAGTCTGCAGCGGAAGAAGTCACCGACCGTGTGATGCAGGAGGCTATGACGGTAGGAGCCAGAATCCGGAGTCTGATTCGTGAGGGACTGAAGCTGTATGACGGGGAGGAAGTTGACGAAAACGGGGAAAAAAGAAAGAAGTTCCATACGGTGGAGTATCGTGATATTACAATTTTGTTTCGTGCCCTGAGTGGGTATGCGGAGCCGTTTATTGAAGTGTTTACGGAGCTGGGAATTCCTGCGGTCGTGGAAAAGCAAAGCGGGTATTTTAATGCGCAGGAGGTTGCGGTTGTATTGAATGCACTTCGGGTGATTGACAATCCGCTGCAGGATATCCCACTGGTATCGGTGCTTCGTTCGGAAATGGTCGGGATGACGGAGAATGAGCTGGCTGTAGTCCGTATTGCCGCAAAGGAGGGGAATGCAGGCTCCCGCTGTTCCTTTTACGAGGCTGTTACTTATTTTCTTACTGCGACAGAGGAGGAGAAGGATGCAGACAGGTTCTTAGCCGGCGGAGCCGGAGGAGAAGAATTGCTGCAGATTCTTCCGGAAGCAAGAAAGAAGCTGCTCCGTTTTAGGGAGCAGCTTAAAGAGTTGCAGGAACTGGCTGTGTATACCGGAGTTCCGGAGATTCTGGAGCATTTGTACGAACTGACCTCCTACCGGGAATTTGTACGGGTAAAGCCCGGAGGAGAACGCCGGGCGGAGAATCTTTCCATGCTTGTTGAGAAGGCAAAGAAGTTTGAGGAAAGTAGTTATTCCGGTATTTTTGATTTTGTGCGGTATATTGAGCGGCTGGTAAAATATGATATGGATACCGGCGAGGCACAGATCGTATCCGGAGAAAATGCAGTCCGGCTGATGAGTATTCATAAGAGTAAGGGACTGGAGGCTCCGGTAGTGATTGTGGCGGGACTTTCAAAGAAGTTCAATCGTACGGATGTCCGTGCGGGACTTGTATTACACCCGGAGCTTGGAGTCGGAATGGATTTCCGGGATGAGGTTTTGCGAATAAAAGCACCGACATTACTGAAAAAGGTAATTGCAGGTCAATTAAATTATGAGATGCTCTCGGAGGAGCTGCGTATTCTCTATGTGGCTTTGACCAGGGCAAAGGAAAAACTGATATTATCTGCGACGGTATCATCGGAAACAGAGTTTCGGGAGCGTCTGGAAAAGAAGGCAGTAGGAGGAGCAGCAGCCTATACGGACCTGCTCGGAGCCGATTCCTATCTGGATTTCTTAAAGCTGCCGCTTATGCACTGTCTGGAAAAAGGAAGCCTGAACTATGTCAGGGCAGGACAGATGGAACGGCAGGCCGAAGAAGCGGTGCAAGGACGGGAGAAGGAAAAGGCAGAAAGGGAGCAGTGGTTTCTCAGGCTGTCCGGTGCAAAACTGGAGACGGTATACCATGAAGGGCTTGCAAGGGAGCTGCAGCAGCGGGAAAGCTATACATATCCTTATCCGCTTTGTGGGGGCAAGATGAAATTATCTGTATCTGAGCTGAAGAAGGCAGCATATGCCGAGGAGGAACAGGAAGAATTATTTCCGGAAGAGATACCGGAACAGACGATACCGAGGTTTATGCAGGGTACAAAGGAAGCAGGAATTTCGGGAAGCGAACGAGGAACATTATATCACCGGATTATGGAGTGCATGGACTTTTGTAAAGAGTATTCCGAAGAGGCTTCCGTGACAGCAGAGCTGCAACGGTTGACAGAAAGCGGCCGGATTCGAAGGGATGCGATGCAGCTGGTTACTCCGGGGAAGGTGCTTCACTTTTTCAGGAGTGATTTGGGAAAACGAATGCAAAGGGCAGCGAGGAAGGGCACGCTAAGAAAGGAACAGCCTTTTGTAATCGGCATTCCGTACCGGGAGGTATATAAAGAGGAAGGTGCGGAGCAGAGTGAGGAGTATGTGATGGTACAGGGAATCATTGATGCTTTTTTTGAGGAGGACGGTGCGCTTGTTCTGGTAGACTATAAGACAGATTCGGTGAAAACAGATGTAAAAGAGGTGTTGACAAAGCGTTACCGCACCCAGCTTGCGTACTATGAACAGGCACTTTTCCAGGTGACAGGGAAAACAGTAAAGGAAAAAATGATTTATGCCTTTACAAACGGTGAGGCTTTTATGGTAGAATAAAGTGATAATCAGAAAAGGAGAAGGTACGATATGGAACAGATAAAGCGAAAGAAATGGCCGGTGGTACTGATTGCCGGAGCGGTGCTCCTGCTTATTGTGGGAATTTTGGTGCTGTTTCTGAAAGGAAAACCGAAGGGAGCCGATGACAAGGAGACTTCTCTTACTCCTCCGGTGATGACGGAAATGCCGACAGAAGCACCGACTTCGACACCGAAGGCTACCGCTACCCCTAAACCGACATCGACACCAAGACCGACCGTGACACCGAAGGCAACGGCTGCCCCTGAGCCGCTTCCGGCCAATAATGTTGTGAAAAACGCTGTCTTTGACAGTGATGTATCCGGTTGGGGGCTGTATAAGGAGAGCGGTGGAGAAGGAACAGTTTCCGTGGAAAACGGTCAGCTCGCTCTGACAATTACCTCACTCGGAACACTGAACTACGCGGTACAGATTTATCCGGAGGATATCATTACGTTGGAACAGGGGCGTGAATACCGTATTCGATATGAAATCTCTTCGACAGAGAAACGTAGTATAGAGGTTATGATTCAGCAAAACGGGGGCAGCTATCAGACATATTCCTGGAAAAAGGTTGATCTAAAGCCGGAACCGCAGAGACTGGACTATACATTTACAATGACAAGCCCGACGGATGCCAATACAAAGCTTGTTTTTAACTGTGGGACACAGGGGAACGATTTGCCGGAGCATACAATTTTCCTGGACAATGTCGCGGTTTCTGTAGTGGATAATTCGGATTACGGAAAGAAGCCGGAAGAATATGAGCCTGCAATCCGGGTCAATCAGGTGGGGTATGGGACTGATAGCGGAAAGAAAGCAGTGTTCTGTGACCTTGTGGGAGCTACGCAGTTTTCGGTAGTAAATGCGCAGACGGAGGAGGTAGCATATACCGGTGAAATAGGTGGGGAGAAATATACGTCTTCCGTCAATGAAATCAATAGTTTTGGGGATTTTTCGGCTGTCAGGACCGCAGGACGATACTACATTTCTGCGGGAGGGGTAAAGTCTCCTGTATTTGAAATCGGAAATACGGTATATGATACAATGTTGGCGGATATGATAAAAATGTTCTATCTGCAGAGATGTGGCTGTGATATATCGGATGCTACCTTCGGGCATGCTGCCTGTCATACCGGACAGGCGAAGATTTACGGTACGGAGGAGTATATAGATGTAAGCGGAGGATGGCACGATGCCGGTGATTACGGCAGATATATTGTACCGGCAGCAAAAACGGTTGCGGATTTGCTGTATGCATACGGTACCATGCAGAATTCCTACAACGACAGCATCGGTATTCCGGAGAGCGGAAACGGTATACCGGACCTGCTGGATGAGGTTCGGTATGAGCTGGAATGGATGCTGAAAATGCAGGCAGCTGACGGTGGAGTGCATCATAAGGTAAGCTGTGCGCAATTTCCGGGCAGCGTAATGCCGGAAAAGGAAACAGGACAATTGATTGTCACCCCGGTTTCGACGACAGCAACCGCAGATTTTTGTGCGGCGATGGCAATGGCATATGAGTTCTATTATGATATTGACAGGGATTTTGCAGAGAATTGTCTTGCAGCTGCGGAAAGAGCCTGGATATTTTTAGAGGAACATCCGGAACTTATTTTTAAGAACCCATCCGGAATCGGTACAGGGTCCTATGAAGATACCAGTGATAAGGATGAGCGCTACTGGGCAGCAGCACAGATGTATCGCGCCACAAAGGAAGAAAAATATCGAAAAGCACTGGAGGCGATGCCGGTTAAGGAGGGTCTTGACTGGAGAACGGTAGGAGATTACGGTAATATTGCATTGGTAACAATGAAGAATATAGAGAAAACGTCTACAATATATACACGGGCGTATCAATCAATTATTAGCCAGGCAACCCGTTTTGCGAAGACTTCGGCGAGTAACACATACGGTACGGCAATTTCTTCCTTTCACTGGGGAAGCAATATGACGGTGTCAAATGCGGGAGTGATACTTGGTCTGGCTTATGAACTGACAGGCGAGGAGAATTATCTTACTGCAGCACAGACGAATAAGAACTATCTGTTGGGAATTAATCCGATTGGAATCTGTTTTGTGACCGGATATGGTACAGTATCACCGATGAATCCGCATCACAGACCGTCTATGGTAATGAAACAGGCGGTGAGCGGTATGCTGGTAGGCGGTGTGAATTCCGGGCTGGAAGACCCGACGGCGAAGGCTAAATTAAAGAATGTACCGACCGGAAAGCGCTATCTGGACCATAAGGAGAGCTATTCTACAAATGAGATTGCAATTTACTGGAATTCCCCGCTTGTTTATTTGTTAGCGCTTACCGACGGTAAATAGACGGACAGCCGGATGGTGTATTATGCCAGATAGCAATATACAAACAGATAGTGGCACAGGCTTCCGGCCAGGCAGAAGCAGTGGAAAATCTCATGCAGACCGAAGTTCGGATGCCTGTTATCGAACAGAGGAAGCTTTAATGCATAAATAACGCCGCCGATGGTATATATGATGCCGCCCGCTAAAAGCAGAGCAAAGGCTCCGGCCGGGACGTTACTGAGCAGCTGCGGAAAGGCAAGCAGACAGCACCAGCCCATTAGGATATAAATAACGGCGGATACCCACTTTGGACAGTGGATAAAAAACAGACACTGGAAAATACCGATAAATGCAATCCCCCAGACGAGTGTGATTAAAAGCTTACTCATTGTTCCGTTCAGTGCCAGAAGACATACCGGTGTATATGTCCCTGCAATTAATACATAAATCATCAGGTGATCCAGTTTTTTTAAACGGAGAAAGCTTTTTCTTGTTCTGCCAAAGGTGTGGTACAGTGTGCTGGCACTATATAAAAGGAACATGCCGAGAATAAAAGCAGTACAGGAGAATAATGACAGTCCGGAGGTTGCTGCTGCTCTTTGCAGCAGCGGAAATGCTCCGAGAACGGCGAATACGGCACCCAGAAGGTGGGTGTAGGCACTACCCGGCTGACGGGGTGCTATTTTCCGGTCCAGATAATCCGGCTGATTGTGTAATACAAGCTCCTTGGTTGATGCTAGTTCCATAATATCCTTCCTTTCTCTGCCGGGTATGGTTCCCGGCTGCTGACTGTTGTCTGAAGTTAGTATATGCATTTTCTAAATCCATATACGTATATTGCGTAATCAAAAATGCGTAATGTGTTGTAGATAAATATTATATGTAGTATTCAAAACTACGTCATCTCTAACAAGATACTATCATATGTGAGCACAGAATGCAAGCACAAAGTAATTTTTTATTCTTTTTTTGAAAGGGGACAGGTAATGAATATACTTCATATGAAATATGCGGTGGAGGTGGCAAATGCAGGCTCCATCAACAAGGCCTCCGAAAGCCTTTTGATTGCGCAGCCGAATTTAAGTCGCTCGATAAAGGAACTGGAGGCAGACCTCGGGATTACAATATTTGACCGTTCTGCCAAGGGAATGGTTCTGACGGAAGAGGGAGAGCGGTTTATCGGGTATGCCAAGAGAATTCTTGCCCAGATTGATGAAGTAGAAACAATGTATAAGTCGGGAAAGGTCGCGAAAAAGCAATTTTCTATCTGTGTTCCGAGAGCCAGCTATATCGCGGATGCCTTTGCGCGGTTTTCAAAGCAGATTGCACAGGAACCGATAGAGTTGTTATATAAGGAAACAAATTCAAAGCGTGTCATTAATAATATTCTCCATTCCGATTATCGTCTGGGAATTATTCGCTATGCAGAGAATTATGATAAATATTTCAAATCGGTATTTGAGGAAAAAGGGCTGAACTATGAGCTGGTTACGGAGTTTCATTATCTGCTGTTGATGAATAAGAAAAGCCCGCTTGGTAAGATGGGCGAAATCCGGTATCCGGACTTAAGCTCCTATATAGAAATCGCGCATGCCGACCCATATGTGCCGTCCCTGGCTCTGTCGGAAGTAAAAAAGGAGGAGCTGCCGGATAATATCGACCGTCGTATATTTGTATTTGAACGGGCAAGCCAGTTTGAACTGCTTTCGGCAAATACGGATACCTTTATGTGGGTGTCTCCGGTGCCGGATACGCTGTTGGAGCGTTATGGGCTCGTGCAGAAAAGGTGCTGTGATAATCAGAGAAAATACAGGGATGTATTAATCTATAAGAAGGAGTACCGCCTGACAGAGCTGGATCATTTGTTCATTACGGAGCTGTGTAAATCAAAACGTCTCTATGTAAAATAGGACGGAGGTGTCAGACCGTTAAGGGTATATCATATGATATAATGCTATTATACTTTTTTCGTTATTCCCAAATAAATAGAAGATTGTTAAAATAATAACAGTCAGAGATGACAGCATAGAAATTAGGTGTGAATTTGTTAAAGAAATAACAAATAGGAGGATAAGTTATGAAGACAAAGAAGTATGAAGTTGTGGATGGCGTTGAAAAGTTGGAAGAAGCGATTGCCCGTGTAAGGGAAGCGCAGAAGATTTTTGCAACCTATACCCAGGAGCAGGTAGATAAGATTTTTCTGGCTGCAGCATCTGCCGCAAATAAGGAGAGAATTTCTCTTGCAAAGCTTGCAGTAGAAGAGACCGGAATGGGTATTGTAGAGGATAAGGTAATCAAAAATCATTATGCCGCCGAGTATATCTACAATGCATACAAGGACACGAAGACCTGTGGTGTAATTGAAGAAGACAAGGCATACGGAATTAAAAAGGTTGCAGAGCCGATTGGCGTAATCGCAGCGGTAATTCCTACGACCAACCCGACCTCTACCGCAATCTTTAAGACACTTATTGCTCTTAAGACCAGAAACGGTATTATTATCAGTCCTCATCCGAGAGCAAAGAATGCGACAATCGCAGCTGCAAAGCTTGTGTTAGAGGCTGCAGTGGAAGCAGGAGCACCGGAGGGCATTATCTCCTGGATTGACGTTCCGTCTCTGGATATGACAAACCTTGTAATGAAGGAAGCTGACATTATCCTTGCAACCGGTGGTCCGGGCATGGTAAAGGCTGCATATTCCAGCGGTAAGCCGGCACTTGGCGTAGGCGCCGGTAATACTCCGGCAATCATTGATAATACCGCAGATATTCTGCTTGCAGTAAACTCCATCATTCATTCCAAGACATTTGATAACGGTATGATTTGTGCTTCCGAGCAGTCTGTTATCGTACACAAGGATGTTTACAATGCAGTAAAGGAAGAGTTTGCAGCAAGAGGCTGTTATTTCTTAAAGGAAGATGAAATCGAAAAGGTAAGAAAGACCATTCTTATCAACGGTGCATTGAATGCAAAAATTGTAGGTCAGAAGGCTGCAAAGATTGCTGAGCTTGCAGGCGTGACTGTACCGGAAGGAACAAAGATTTTAATCGGAGAGGTAGAAAGCGTAGAGCTTTCCGAAGAGTTTGCCCATGAGAAGCTGTCTCCGGTACTTGCAATGTATAAGGCAAATGATATTCATGACGCGTTTGATAAGGCGGAGCATCTGATTGCAGACGGTGGCTACGGTCACACCTCCTCCATTTATCTGAATGCCGTAACGGAAAAGGAAAAGTTAGATGAGTTTGCGGCTCGAATGAAGACCTGCCGTATCTTAGTAAATACCCCGTCCTCCCAGGGTGGTATCGGTGACCTTTACAACTACAAGCTTGCTCCGTCTCTTACACTCGGCTGTGGTTCCTGGGGTGGAAACTCCGTATCCGAGAACGTAGGCGTAAAGCATTTGATTAATATTAAGACCGTAGCCGAGAGGAGAGAGAATATGCTTTGGTTTAGAGCACCTGAGAAGGTATATATGAAGAAGGGCTGTCTCCCGGTAGCTCTTGATGAGTTAAAGAATGTCATGGGTAAGAAGAGAGCATTTATTGTAACGGACAGCTTCCTTTACCAGAACGGAAATACAAAGCCGATTACCGATAAGCTGGACGAGATGGGAATTGTGCACACCACGTTCTTTGATGTTGCTCCGGACCCGACACTTGCCTGTGCAAAGGCCGGTGCAGAGCTGATGAAGTCCTTTAAGCCGGATTGCATTATTGCTCTGGGTGGTGGTTCCGCAATGGATGCCGGTAAGATTATGTGGGTTCTTTATGAGCATCCGGAAGCAGACTTCATGGATATGGCAATGCGTTTTGTAGATATCAGAAAGAGAATTTATACGTTCCCGAAGATGGGCGAGAAGGCATATTTCATAGCGATACCGACCTCCGCGGGCACAGGCTCCGAGGTAACGCCTTTTGCGGTAATTACCGACGAGAGCACGGGAGTAAAATATCCTTTGGCGGACTATGAGCTTATGCCGAATATGGCGATAGTAGATGCCGATTTCCATATGACTGCTCCGAAAGGACTTACCTCCGCATCGGGTATTGACGCGGTTACTCACGCGCTTGAGGCATACGCTTCAATTATGGCAACCGATTATACCGACGGCTTGGCTTTGCGCGCTCTTAAAGTGATATTTGAGTATCTGCCAAGAGCCTACGATAACGGACCCAACGACCCCGTTGCAAGAGAGAAGATGGCAAATGCGGCAACCATGGCTGGTATGGCATTTGCAAACGCCTTTCTCGGAGTATGTCACTCAATGGCGCATAAGCTCGGCGCGTTCCATCACCTGCCGCACGGCGTTGCAAACGCTCTTATGAT
>JAQXOR010000154.1 GCA_029099805.1 Lachnospiraceae bacterium | reverse complement strand
CATCATCCGCCTAACGCTTCGCGTCAGGCGGATGCGCCGGCTTTCGCCGGCTCTCAAAAGAGAAAAGGAGTGTACGCTCTGGAAAGCAGGCTTTCCGCGCGTACACTCCTTTTCTCTTTTGGTCCGGTCTCAATTTTCAATCATGTTTTCGATAAATGTGCCGTAGCCTTTTGTGCTGTCTCGTATGAATACATGTGTTACTGCACCTATGAGTTTTCCGTTTTGGAGAATCGGACTCCCGCTCATCCCCTGTACGATTCCGCCCGTGAGCTCTATCAGTTTCTCATCTGTTATTTTTAAAACAAGTCCTTTTGCATGATTTCGGTTAGAGTAATCTATCTGTTGGATTTCTATTTCATATTCATTGACACTTCCGTTGATTTCACACAGTATGGATGCCTTCCCCTTTTTTACTTCCTGTTTAAAGCCTAACTCGAGACTTCTTCCGCCCAGCTGTAACCTGCAATTTTCTTTCACCGTTCCAAAAATGCCCTGCGCTGTATTTTTACTTACTGTTCCTAACCGTTCCGACTCGGAACGATGGATGACTCCGCTCAGCTCCCCCGGTGTCCCCGGTTCTCCTTTTATAATCCGAATGATTTCCGCATCATATGCGGCTCCGCCTCCAACCTCCAGCAGAACACCTGTATCTACGTCTGTAATTCCGTGTCCTAATGCTCCGAATTTTCCATCCGGTGTAATATAGGTCAACGTACCGATTCCCTGGGTATCATCCCGAATCCACGTTCCGATTTTATATGTGCCGTCTGCAGTCCGCACCGGTGTCACCGCAGTTTCAATCGTTTCATGATTTCTTCTGACCTTACACCGTAACGTACTGCCGTCCGACTTTTTTAAAAGCTTCATTAAATCCTCTTTTTCCGTCATCCGGATATCATTGACTTCAATAATATAGTCCCCTGATTTCAAACGATTTTCTGCCGGCTCATATGTCATTTTATCCTCACCGACAACCGAGGTCGTCCCCAATACAAGGATTCCTTTTGTTTCCACATGAATACCGATTGCCGAACCGCCTACAACTACACTCTGGGGAGATACTGCCGATATTTCAACACGTTTTAACGGAATAATACCAAACAGTTTTACTTCCATTGTTGCACTGGTACTTTCCGAAGCCTCCATCGTAATCGCATCCGACAGATTGATTCTAATACTTCCCTTGTCTAACGGTTCTTTATTAACCTCCAGCGCACCGACTGTTTCCCCTTCTATCTTTGCAGATATCGGAAAACGAAAGGACAGTTTCTCTTCTTTTCCTGTTATAATTCGTATCTCCTCCGGAAAACTGTCCTTATAATAATATATTCCGTATCCCAAAAGTACAATTATGTTCAAAATCAATGCTGCCACAAGCCAGCTGCGATACTTTTTTTTCATCTCTCTGCCAACCTTTCTTCTATACTGTAACCCGGTTGACATCCCAGTTGTAATTCTGCAGAAAAAAAGTTCCTGCGTAAACAACAAATCAGGGAACTCTGTCAAAAACAGGTTCCCTAATAGTATGCGTAAGAACTGACGATTCAAACTAATTTTTTTTATTAACTTTTTCCATTTTCTTTTTCTTAGCAGCAAGTTCTTTCATTTCTCTCGCATTTTCCAATACCGCGTCTGTTATGCTGGCTCCTCCAAGCATTCTGGCAAGCTCTTTTACAGAACCCTCCGGTTCAAGCCGTTCTATTTTTGTCACCGTCTTTACGCCATCGGTCGATTTTTCAATTAAAAAATGCGTATCTGCCATGGATGCAATCTGCGGCAGATGTGTAATGCAAAAAAGTTGTCGATTTCCGGAAATCGTTGCCATCTTTTCCGATACCATCTGGGCGGTCCGGCCACTGATTCCGGTATCAATCTCATCAAAAATAAGTGTCGGAATTTCATCCCGGTCTGCAAATACAGATTTTAATGCCAGCATAATCCGGGATAATTCACCTCCGGATGCGACCCTTATCAACGGCTTTACTGCTTCCCCCGGATTAGTGGCAATATAAAATTCTGCAATATCAAATCCGTTTTCACTATAATCGGCACGTTCAAACCTTATCTCAAAACGAACCTCTAAAAAGCATAACTCAGACAATGCCTCTTTTATCTGCTTTGTAAGCTCGGCTGCTGCTTTCTTTCGCATCTCCGACAAGACCGTAGAAGCTGTTTCCAGTTTATGTTCTACAGCTGTATACTCGTTTTCAAGCCGTTCCAGATACGCGTCATAATCTGCATAACGTGCCAGTTTTTCCTCACATTCCTGTCCGTACGCAAGTACCTCCTCCATCGTTTTCCCGTACTTGGATTTTAAGCGGTTCAGTAAATCAAGACGTTCCGACACCTTACAATATTCTTCCTCACTATCATTAAGGGATTCCAGATACTGTGCTGCCGTGTGATTAAAATCGGATAAAAGAGAAGCAATCTCCTCCGCCTGTTCCAGCATTCGTTCTACTTCTGTATCATATACGCTGACCTTCGACAAACTGCGGATTGCCGTTTGAATGAAATCGTCCGCTGTCTCTCCCGTACCATCCGCAGTAGCTGAAAGAGCACCTGCTACGCCACCGGTCAATGCTTTGATATGTGACAATCGTTCAAACTCCTGCTCCAGAGCCTCCAGCTCTCCCGGCTTATATGCCGCCTCAGCTATCTCACGTGACGCAAATTCCAGATATGAACAATCCCTGTTCTTATTTGTTGCGTCCTCCTTCGCCTGCAATAACTCTGCCTTCAGCTTACGATAGTCTTCCCAAAGCGTTGCAACATTTTCTTTCTGCCGGTTAAGCTCTTCCCCCGCATAACGGTCCAGAAGCTCCAAGTGCTTTTCTTTATTCAGTAATGTATGATGCTCCTGTTGTCCATGAATTTCAAGTAGAAGCGATGCGATGGCTTTCACTGTTGCCGCATTCACAGACTCCCCGTTGATTCTGCTGATACTTTTTCCTGCGGAAGTCACTTTTCTCGAAATCGTGATACTTCCGTCTTCCGTAGACAAATCCTGTCTTTTTAGTTCCTCTTCTACTGCCTGTCCGCAGTTTTCAAAAACAATCTCAACGTATGCAGCTTCAGCACCGTTCCGAATTACGTCCTTCGACGTTTTTGCTCCTAAGGCTGTCTGAATGGAGCCCAGCAAAATAGACTTTCCCGCACCGGTCTCTCCGGTAAGGATATTCAGTCCGTCATCAAACGTAATCTCCAATTCCTCAATCAGTGCAAAATTATTCACCCTCAAGCTTCGTAACATAAAATCTCCTCTCTCTTCCCCTTCTCCTACTCTGTTTCCTATGTATTTCTTTCGTTTGCAAAGCTTTGACAACCAATGCTTTTTAGCACAGTAAGCCGGAGTTAATACTCCGGCTTACTGGAACATTCTCTTTGCTGCTTATGGCGCCACTACCCGGACTGTACAAGTTAAGGTTCGTCCGTTTACTCTCGCTTCTACGGTAGCCGTACCTGCGCCTCTCGATGTCAGTCTGCCGTTCACCACCTCCACAACACGCGGATTCGTAGAATACCAGCGCACCGTAGATGTTGCCCCTTCTACATACAGGGTAATTCCTGTAGAATAATACTCCATCACAACCGAAGTGCGGTTCAGTCCGACGACAATTACATTAATCACTGCCTTCTTTCCGGAATCCGCCATAACTATTACACTCGCATTTCCGGGTGCAACCGCAGTAATTTCTCCTGTCGTTGCATGCACTCTGACAACCGACTCATCCGACGAAGTCCAAATCATAGCATCCGTGGTGTTTGCCGGTGTTGCTTTTGCTACAACCGTTTTCTTCTCTCCCGGAGCCATAACAATCTCACTCACCATTGTCGTAACACCGGTTGCAGGAATCGGAGCAATAACCGTAACATAGCACTTACAATACTTTCCGCTGCTGTCCCTTGCCTCGGCTGTAATCCATGCCGTACCCGGAGAAATTGCAGTAACGACACCATCATCATCTACCATTGCAATGTCCGGATTATCCGACTTCCAGGATGGCGTACGGTACGTAGCATCCGCCGGACGAATTGCTGCATCTAACTGGAAAGTGTTTCCCTGAATCAGGGTAATAGATGTAGTATTCATTGTCATTCCGGTAACTTCTGCCACAACTCTGATTTCACAGGTTGCTTCCACATCACTTCCGTCCAGTGCCATCGCTGTTATTGTTGCATAGCCGAGAGCCATACCCCGGATTTTACCGTTCTGATCTACCGTAACAATGCTCTCATCACTGGAATACCATTCTAAATCCTTATTGGAGGCTGTCGAATTCGTAATTTCCGCCGTTAACTGGAATGTCTTTCCTAATCCAAGCTTATACTGCTCCGGTGTTATTTTAAGCTCAGTTACTTCTTCCACAACTGTTATAATACAAACCGCATTGTATCCGCCGTCATCACTCTGGCACTGAATCACGACCAGACCGCCCTGCTTTGCGGTAACCTCACCGTCTTTATTTACAGTTGCAATCTCTTCATCGGAAGAAGACCAGATAACTGCTGTATTGCTGGCGGTCGCAGGTGTAAATTCCGTATACAGAGTAAGCTTTTCACCTACATCCAATGTTGCCTTTTTCGGTGTAATCTCAAGACCGGTCACTGCCTGTAATACCTTAATCTTACAGTAGGAGGTAGCTCCGTTTTCTGTCTTTACCATAATAACGGTTTCGCCTGCTGCTTTTGCTGTTACACGACCTGTAGAAGACACGGTTGCAATATTCGTATCCACACTTTCCCAGACAAGCCCTTCCTTTGTACTGTTTGCAGGTGTCAGTACCGCATCCAGATAAAAATACTCTCCCGCATTCATTGTAAGATTCGATACAGAAAGCTTCACATTCGTCGGCTTCTGCTTGACAACAATCGTACATAAATCCATGTAAGAGCCGTCAACCGTCTTAATAATGATTTCCGCCTGACCGACAGCCTTGGCCGACAGCATACCGGTACCGTCAACCGTTACAACTCCGGTATTGGTTGAGGTCCATATTACCTCCGGCGTACTGGCATCTGCCGGTGATACCAGATAAGTCAGACGGTAATTCTCACCAACATACATCTCCTTGGAATCAATATCCAACGAAACACTGCTTACCGCCTTTAATACCGTCACATTGCAAAATGCCTGCACGGAAGAATTATCCTCCGATGTACAAATAATAGATGCTGTTCCGGCTGCCTTCATCGTTACAAGACCGTTATTCGATACCGTCGCAACCTTCGTATTCGAAGACTTCCAGGTCACAGCCTGATTAGTTGCATTATCCGGAGCAACTGTGGCACGAAGCTGTACCTTATCGCCGATTCTCGCAGTGACCTCCGTCTCTGACAAGGTCATACCGGTCACCGGCTGCAACACAGTAACGCTACAGAAGCCTACCACAACATTCTCCTGATTAATTGCGGAAATCACCGCAGTACCGCCGGCAACACCCTGAACTGTTACAGAAAGCTTTCCGGCTTCCGTTATCTTTACAATTTCTTCGTTCGAAGAGACCCATTTCAGAGAAACACCGTTTAATGAGCTCGGCTTTACCGATGCCTGAATGGTCTCATATTTTCCGATGCCGAGTGTAATTTCCGTCGGGTCCAATGTTACCGATTCCACGGAGGTCTGTACATATACGGTACACTTTGCTGTCTTTTCGATACCGTTAATTATCTGCTTTGCGGTAATAACCGCTGTACCTTCCTTAATGCCGGTTACCAGACCGTTTTCTACGGTTGCAATCTTCTTATCGGAAGTTGTCCAGATTACTTCTTCCACACGGTTCGTAAGCACCGGCTCAAGCTGTATGGTGCCCTTTGTATTAATTGTCACCTCGGTATAATTGAGCTGAATTCCATCAATCACCCTGATATCAATTTTCATATCCGGAACACCCGTATCATAGGCTCCGCCGCCACCGGTTTCAAATATACCGTTATCAATATACGTTAACGTAATCGTAACCGTATCCGGCGAACTGTTCTTTGCGGTAATGATACCGTTTGCATCAACTGATGCCACATTACTGTTGGACGAAGTGTAACGGAACTGTCCTGCCTCAGGTATATTGGAGTTCTCAACAATATTATAGGTGTCGCCCACGTTCATTATCAGCGTCTTATTCGACATTTCAAATAAAACTACAACCTTTGCCTCAAAGCTCGGAATATTCCCGTTTCCGATATACTCCTTGTCTGTATAAGCACGGATGACATAAGTACCTGCCTTTACTCCGGTAAAATTTACACTGCCGCTGTACTCATTAATTGCGTACTTTAAAACGTCACTGTTTGCAGGAAGCTGCCTTTCCTGTGACTGACCTTTTACCGTAACCAGCTGTGAAACCTTCCAGACCAGATTCGCAGCAGACTGCCCGTTAATATAAATCATAAAATTATCTTTTTGAATCTGCGTGGCAATCTTATCCTGATATCCCACATAATCCTTGTTCTCGGTAAAAGAACCAATCGGAGCAACAATAACTGTTGCAGTTCTGATTAGCGGCTTTGACTGACCGGAAGCTGTCTGCGTGGATACCATAATTTCCGCACGACCTGCTCCGACTGCAGTTACATTACCAAATTCGTCTACCGTAGCAACCATCTCATTGGAAGAAGTCCAGTCAACCAACGTATTATCTACAAATTCATTCCGGTCATCATAGGTAACATATCGTAAAACAACCTGCTTTACATCTCCAATCTTGTCCAACTTCAATATCTGATGTCCCGCATAGTCAATCGTAGAAAAGTTCTTATTGGTAATCAACAAATCGACCTTGACCAGGCAGCTAATCGCATAGTTATAATCTCCGTCCGAAATTACCGCCGTAACATTAGAATATCCCGGTCCCTTTCGAACCAGCTTTGTCATCCCCTGTATTCCGGTATCTTCACAGACAACGACACTTTCATCGGAGCTGTGGAATGTAACCGTGGCAGACGCCGGCAATCCTCCGGACTCCTCCTCGGTAGCCTTTGATTTTACCTGAAGCATGGCATTCAGTGATTTCATTTCTATCTCAGACCCGGACGGCTTTTCCTCGGCATTAAACACAAAGCGGTAATCCAAAGAAGCTGCCTCCGCCTTTGACTCATTCTTCAATCCAACGAAAAAAAGGGCGCAAAAAACAAGCGCCGCCAAATATATCTTAAATGACCTGTTTTGTATTCTCATAAGCACTCCTCCTTGGTTTACAATCAACCTAATCAATATATCGGCTGTTTCTCTCCCAAAATTTATAGCTTTATACAAAATATAGCACTGTTTTTTGACATTCCTGTGTCAAAATGAAAATCCGTTCGCTTTAAAACAGCTTCTTCCCCTTTTCATTTTCCGAATTATCTGTTATACTATACCTATCTACGGAACCGTAAACCGGATTTCGCATCAGAAAGGAGCCCGTTATGAACGAAAATTCAAAGCTTTATGAAGATAACAACGACCAGATTACCCTTACACTGGAGGACGGCACAGAACTTATCTGTGATGTAATCGCCATCTTTCCTGTAGATGACAAGAACTATATTGCACTTCTCCCGCAGGGGGATGATCCGGATGCCGAAATCTTCTTATACCGTTTTGAGGAAAAGGATGAGGATGATATTGACTTAATCAACATCGAAGATGATGAGGAATTTGAAGCTGTATCCGATGCTTTCGATGAGCTTCTGGATAACGCCGAATTCGAAGAGATGTTTGAGGAGTAATCTTACGACCACAGCACTGTTTCTAAGGTCTGCCGCACAAATAAACTGCGTGACAGACCTTTCTTATTGCTTTATTTCTTTCAGGAGACCACTTTGTACGCAATATGCCTCATTTAGCACCTTTTCTTCCGGAAACCTGTCAAACAGAATCCGAAGCCTGCCTTCCTCTGCCGCGGTAATGGTTCCTTCTCCGTAAATAGTATGTAGTACTCTTGTTCCGACCGCAAGTGTCGCCCTGTCAATAAATACCTCCCCGACAAACCGACTCGGCACCAGTTCTGCAGACCGAAGCTCCTTCATGCAGGAAAGCACCAGTCGCCGTTTTGCTCTGGTCATCGCCACATAAAACATACGGCGTTCCTCTTCCACATCCTCCGGTGCTGCTGCCTGTCTGTGCGGTGTCAGCCCTTCATTCAGCTCCGGCAGAAACACCGTGTGATATTCCAGTCCTTTTGCGGAATGATACGTAGAAAGAGTCACTGCCTCAGTCATATTTTTCTGTTCTTTCGCCTTCTGGCGCTGCAGCTGCTCCGTATACTCTTTCATATGCGCAAACCACGCTTCATAGGTCGGATACTCTGCCGCATCCTCCTGCAGTTCCGCAAGAAGCTCAAACAGGTCCTCTGCCTGCATTCTGCGGTAGCGGGCATATTCCGTCAGAAATCCGTCATATCCCACAGCACGCCTGATGTAATTAATTGCAGCAAAAGGATTCAGCCCCTTTAACATCTGCAAATCATATTCCAGGCGTTCAATACGGTCCACCACATACTCTTTCTCCTCATAAAATGCCTTCAGCCGCTCAAAATCAACCGTTGCCAAATCCAGAGAATCCCTTGTAATATATCGCTTCGGTCGATTCATAATCGTCAAAAATAATCCTCTTTCCCTGCTTCCCAGGGCCATATTTATATAGGCAAGAATATCCCGGCAGATCCAGTGTTCGAACAAATTCGGAACCGAGTCTCTTGTCTTAAACGGGATATTATACTCCATAAGCTTTCCCATAATAGCCCGGGTCTGCAGATTGGTACGGTATAATACCGCAATTTCCCGCCACGGAAGCCCGGTTTTATGTAGTACCGCAATTTCTTCCGTCAGCTCCGCACACTCTCGCTTTCTGTCCGGATACTGTCTGAATTCAATGGCCTCTCCCTGCTCTTCTTTGGCATACAGTGCCTTTTCAAACCGCTTCTTATTGTTTCCGACCACCCGGAGTGCCGCCTGTACAATCGGTGCGGTGGAACGGAAATTACAGAGCAATGTCACCTGCCCGGCATCTCTGAAATCTTCTGTAAAATGCAGCATCAGTTCCGGTCTTGCTCCCCGGAACCGGTAAATGGACTGGTCATCATCCCCCACTACAAATAAATTATTTTCAGGAGCTGCCAAAAGCTTTACCGTATCGTACTGCACCCGGTTAATATCCTGGAACTCATCGATTAAAATATAGGTATACTTCTGCTGCCACTGCTTTAAAATGTCCGATCTCTTTGACAGAAGCTCGTAGCAGAGCAGCTGCATATCATCAAAATCAACCTTATTCTCCTTCCGGAGCCACCGGTCATACTCAACATAAATTTCCCGGAATACCTCATCCGGACAATTGGAGGAATAGTAGCTTTCCAGCGCAAACCGCTCATTCTTCACTCTGGAAATTTCCCCACTGATTGCCTCCACAAATTCCTTTTCATCCGTAATTTCCTGCTGCATCCTGGAACATGCAATTTCCCGCAATATCTTATATCGTTCCTCGTCTCTTAAAATGTTCGATGCCTCATAATGATACGCAAACCGCAAAATTTTGAAAAACACCGCGTGAAATGTGCCGAAATTCACCGTTCCTTTTCCCATCGTCTGCTTTTTTTCGTATCGCTCCTTCATCTCCTCGGCTGCCGCCTTCGTAAAGGTAATCACCAGAATATTTCCCGGATGAACCCCACATGCTTCGATTAAATAGCGCACCCGTTCCGTAATTACCGTCGTTTTCCCGCTTCCCGGTCCCGCAAGCACCAGCATCGGACCGGTATTGTGCGTAATTGCAGTTCGCTGCTCCCCGGTAAATCTTTCCAGATTCATTCTGTTCCTCCTCCCCTGTCATAATACACCTATACCCGCCTTCCAAACTTCCGAAGCTTTTCGTTCCCTGACGCGAATCAGTTTGCAATTCTGTGAGTTACACGCGGACTCGACGGGCTGAGCGGTAAAAAGGTATAACCGTTCTCAAGCGCCCATACAATCAACTCCTCAATGGCATCTAAGCTGAATTTCCGATGCTCCGGATGCTGCAGTACAATCGAATACTGATACCTTTTGATATCCTTTTTCATATTTTCAAGAATCTGATTTGTATCCTTTGTATCGCAATCCCCGGCGCTCACATTCCAGTCAAAATACTGGTAGCCCATCTGCGTCACCTGCTCCGTCATTCTGGTCATAATCCCCGGACAAATCGAGCTGACCCTGTTCGAGCTTCCTCCCGGAAAACGAATCATAGTAGTATGCTCTCCGGTGTATTCATAAATTAAATCCGTAATTGCTTCCAAATCCTCCAGATATGCCTCATCATCGGCATACACCACGGAATAATCGTGCGTTCTGCAATGTGCACCGATAGAATGCCCTGCTTCCTTTATCTTCGAAAGCATGCGCGCCATCCCGTTATCACATACAAAAAAGGTTGCCTTTATCTGGTATTTATCCAAAAGCTCCAGCAAATCCTCTGTATACGGTCCCGGACCATCATCAAAGGTAAGATAGATAATCTTTCCTTCCGGATATACCGTTTCCGGCTGAGACACCTCTACTACGCGCTCTGCCGTTGACACATTGCCCGCGGCATCCGAGACCTCATACTGCAGGGTATAGCTTCCGCACAAATTTACATTTACCTCACCGGTGACCTGTACCTGTCCGGTCAAATCTCCGTCAATATCATCTGTTGCCAAAAAGCCCGGCTCCGTAAATTCACTTCTGGCAATTACCTTCATCACCGTATCGCCAAGAAGTGTCAGCTCCGGTGCGGTATTATCTTCCGGAACAGGCGTAGCAGTCGGTTCCGGTGTGGAAGAAGGCATTACTTCCCCTGTCGGTTCACCCGTAGCTGTACTCTTCGGCGTCAGACCGACATTCTCTTTTTCTCCGTTTTCCGTCGCCCGACAGGCACCAAGACACAGCACTCCCATGATTGCTGCCAATAAAACTATCTTTCTGCGCATTTCTTTCGTTCTCCTTTTGTGTTTATATCCAACGCATTCTATTATTTACTATTTCTCTTTGCGGATTCACAGCTCCCGACATTCCCTCTTATTCCGTATCATTCTATTCCACATACAACAAAATGTCAAGAATTGACTCTTGACATTCATATCGCACCGCGATATAATCATATCGAACCGTGATATATCGAATTGCAATATATCGCACTGCTATACAGCACAGTCTCTGTCATTTTAACAACCCGAACAGAGCATACACAATAAGGAGGTGATATCAAATGGATGACAAGCTTAAAAGAATCTACATTCCGATGACAGAAACCGGTTTCTACATCCTGTTCTGCCTGCGTGATGAAAATCACGGCTACAATATCGGACAACAGGTAAAGCAAATGACCGGCGGCGAACTTTCCATCAGCCCCGGCACCATGTACGGAAGTCTTTCCAAAATGGAAAAGGACGGCCTGATTTCTTTTTTACGCGAGGAAGACAAACGAAAGTTTTACCGGATTACGGAGCTCGGAAACGAAATTTTGAAGCTGGAACTGCAGCGCATTGAACGTCTGTATAAAAACAGCAGGGGAGAATTCATAGGAGGTACAAGATAATGGAAACAACATCAAACATTCATGTAGAAAAACAAAGATTTTACATTGCGGAGTTTGAACAGGAAGCCGCATGGCTCTCTTTTATGCACAGAGAGGGCTATAAATTCCTCTCCACCGACGGGTATCACTACCGCTTTGAGTCTGTCGAAAAGGAGGACTGGTGTTATCAGCTTGATTACAAGGAAAACGGCGTTGCAGAGGAGGATTATCTTCAGATGTACCGGGACTTCGGCTGGGAATATGTTTTCCAGTACCGGAACTGGTTCTATTTCCGTAAAAAGCATATTGAGGGCGAAGAAGAAGACCTCTCCGTTTTCAGCGACAGGGAGTCAAGGCTTGAACTGTGTAAGCGCATCATAAACGGACAACTGTTGCATTTGCTTCCGATTTACATTATCCTGCTGTGCTACTCCTATCTGGTCATATTTACCGATTTTTTGAACCACAGCGGCTTCTTCGGAGGTCTTCTCAACGGAATTGCAGTCGGTGCCCTACTTGTTGTTATTTTTGGAATCGGGGTATTTATCGGACAGTTCGGCCGCTTGAATAAAATGATGAAGGAGCTTGACGGTACCGGGCGATAACGCCATTGATGCCGGCTGTGCTTTTTCTTCCGGTGTTGTGACAGTCCTTGTGTCTTTCCGTACAAGGGCTGTCCGCCGAATACCTCTCACCGAATCAGCTTTATAAGTAATACAATTATGAAAATCCAAATCAATACAATCGGAACAGCATAGTACCATTTCTTTGGCTTTCCGCTTTCCCACATTCCCTCAGACAATTTGCGGTTCTTTTCTAAAATATCTTCCGGAATAAATTTAATTGTTACTGCCACAAGCGCAGGAAGCAATATGATATCATCCAAATATCCCAGAACCGGAATAAAATCCGGCACGAAATCAATCGGAGAAAGTGCGTAGGCCACTGTAAGTCCCGCGAATATTTTTGCGATTACCGGAGTATCCTTATCCTTTATAGCTAAGAATATGGCAGGAATCTCTTTTTTAAGTTTCTTCGCTCGTTCTTTCAATTTCATTTACTCCTTCGGATGCAACACAAATTTCTGATTCGGATATCCGAATTCTTCAATCAGCTCGTCTTCCACAAACCCGAATTTCTTGTATAAAGCTCTCGGTGCGATTCCTTTTTCATCATTTTCCCGAAAGGTTGAAACTGTAATATCCTTATCCGCATTCAGTTCCCCTAACGCTTTTTCAAGCAGCTTTGCTGCAATCCCACATTGTCTGTATTCCGGTGACACCGCTAAACAACAAATCATGTTATGTCCTCTTGAAAACAGAATGACTCCTAGAATCTCGTTCCCTTTTTTTACACACAGTGCCTGCTTTTTGTTCATAAAGCGTAAAACGGTTTCCCTATGTTCTTCTAACTTCTCCTGCGTTTCTAACCCCGGAAAATTCCAACTCACATTATTTACCAAACACATCCAGGAATCTATATCAGACGGCACTCCGTATATAACTTCCATAGCTATCGTTTCCTTTTTCCCTTGCCGGTCTGTTCTTTCTTCTTCCTTCTTTTTCAGCTTTTCGCATCGCGTTAATGATATCCCGGAAGACTTGCCATGATGATACGCTCTACATTCAGCACAATTCCCGTGTCTTTCACATTTCGTCCTTTTACAAGGACAATTCATATTACTCACTCGTTTTTCCTCCTCCAAACCGGGATTTGACTCTTACCTTTCATATTCTATTCGTTCTTAAGCTTGCAAACGTCTATCCATGCATTAAATCCCGAATACTTTTCAAGCTCCGCTATCGTAAGTTCGATTGCACTGTTCGAACTACCGCACCCCGGAAATACCGTTTCAAACCGCTTAAGCGATTCATCGAGATAAACCTTTACCCCTTCATTTACCGCAAACGGACAAACACCGCCGACAGTATGTCCTATAAGCTCAGCTACCTCATCGAATTTGAGCATAACTGCTTTCACTCCGAATTGCGCTTTATATTTCGAATTGTCGATTTTAACATCCCCTGCGGTTACAATAAGAATACAGTCGTCCTTCACTTTAAATGATAGCGTTTTTGCTATTCTATCCGGAGTGCAGCCGAGCGCATGAGCGGCAAGCTCCACGGTTGCGCTGGATTCGCTGAATTCTATGATTCGTTTTTCTATTCCAACAGATTTAAAATACTCTTTTACTTTTTCAATCGACATATTTGCCCCCTATGTTACATAAATTTATGTATTCAACAAAACTTCAATCTTTGTTCTGCCAATTCTTGAAAGAAAGGAAGCGACGGCTTTGTATTTACTAACGCAAACTCGTCTCTACTTAACTTAAAATCCTTATCTTTTTTTATTAACTTTACTCCGAAGTATTCCATAGATACCTACTTTCTATTGCAGCATCAAATATCTTTTGAGGCTTATAGTATTCTAACTTCTTTATTGAATCGCAAAGCGGATTACACAGGGTTCCTTTCCATGACTATCCAACGGAGAAGAAACGATCTCAAGTGTTTTTAACTTAACACCGAGCATAATCTGATAATGATGCAGAAAATGTCCTGCACAGCAATAACAGTAATCCTTTCTGACATTTTCTTGAAAACCTGATTTGTTATAGTTTGAACATGCGCAGGCAAACTGTTCCCCGACTTTATAATAGACGGCATTCACACGAATTACTCCGTCTGCTTCTAAAACAGCGCTTCCCATATTTGGAACTTCTTCAATATGCTTAATTCTTTCGTACAAAGACAATCCGGCATATTTTGCAGCGAATTGTTTTGATGCTTTTTCACGTGCACCGCCCTTGCAACATGCATTACGCTCATACAAAGAATGAACCGCATCAATGTCACAGTTTTCGCATAGAATGTCGGTTGCTCGCTTAAAAAATAGAGCTTTCTTCTTTTTCGGACTGCTACTCACCAAATCCTCAAATCCCTGATGAATTCTACTAATTATTTCCTGCGGAATATTATGTTGTACTAATGTTTCTCTGAATTTTTCCGGACAAGGCATATTGTAACCTCCGAATTTTTTTCGTTACTAAATTTTGAATTTCCACTCCCCCTGCCTCTATACAAGGGATTTTGAAAAATCATAAACAGCTGCGGTTTCTGCATCGCGATATTCATGCTTTTCATAATATCCAATCAGGTTTTTATCCTCATCTCTTAATGCTACCATATACACGTCTTTATTTTCTTTTTCGTTATGGTAAGTATAAATCATATTATTATCCTGATTTTCATTAAACCATGCTACAACCTTTTCAATCATCTGATTCGATTTTTCATTATGGCAATTTAATAAACTCTTTCCTAAAAGAGCGGCACCGCCACGCTTTTCGTATCTTCTGATTGCTGCAGGATTCATATATACAATCACATGATTAAGATCACACAGCACAACAGAAGCTCTGTCTTGTTCAAGTACGCTTTTTATCATTTGGTTCAGCATCATTCACATCTCCCATCCTCATTCATACTTCCGATTTCTAAAAGATTTCCTTCAGGATCTGACACATAGAAACTACGAATTCCAAAATCGAAAGTAATTGGTGCACCACATGGAAACTTAACACTCAATTTTGAAAGACGCTCATACTCTGCATCGACATCCGCATACTTAGGCAACCACAAAGCAATTTCAAAAGTTTGATTGATTCCTTTTGGAGGTTCATATGCTTGTCCGATTGCTTTAGCAAACTCCTCTCGACTATACATAAATAGAGTAGTTCTTCCGCTTGCAGTTTCAAACTCGGCAAAATTGCCACCATCCCAATCAGTATTAAATCCCAGAATATCTCTATAAAATTGTGCCATCTTGTCAATGTCACCAACCAACAAGCAAGCACCTACTCTAGCTGTTTTTCCGTTCATCTTTTTTCCTCCTGTTCATAAGTATGACGCTTCACCATAGTATCATATACCACAAAGGTACTTCCTATCAGCATAAATACCAAGGCTGCAAAATATATCCATGTAAGCTTCTCCCCATTAACAATAAATGCAAGAAATGCCCCTATAAATGGTGCTACCGCATAATAAGCACTTGTCTTAGATGCTCCCAAATCTCTTTGAGCCCTAATATAAAGAAAAATGCTAAGCCCATATGCTACAAAGCCTAATATCATTACGGATAGTATATAATTTATATTCGGGAGCTGCTCTCCAATGACCACAGCAATCAGGAAAGAACCTCCTCCTGAGAAAACACCCTTCAATACAACAATCTCATAGGTACTCTTATCAGAAATTTTTCTCGTACAGTTATTTTCCAATCCCCAACATGATGTTGCTAAGATAACAAATAGTGAGCCATAAGAGAATTGAAAACTTCCGCTCCCTTCAAACGAAAGAAGAATACTTGAAAGCGTAATAAAGGCTATCGCAGTCCAAAGTTCTTTTGAAACAGCTTCCTTAAAAAACAAAAGAGCTATAACTGTTGTCGCAACAATTTCAAAATTTCCAAGCAAAGAGGCATTTGACGCAGAACCAATATTAATACCAATCATAAGGAATATCGGAGCCAGAATATCCAAAACAATCATGCCGATTGTATATGGCAAATCTTTTTTAGTAAGTCTCTCGGTTTTGTTTTCCTTCTTAATGTGGAATAAATACATGATTCCTACGCCAAAGCCTGCCCCCATGTAGAGAAACGCTGCCATAAAGGTGGCCGGCACATCTTTAAGCAATATTTTTGAAAAAGGTGTATGTATTGCATAAAATACAGCAGCCAACAGTGCATAAATAACTGCTGTAACACTTTTATTCTTTGTCACTTACATCATCTCCGAATTAATCACTAACTCTTCCTTCTCTTCAAATCCTTATTTACCGGTTTCTCCGAAACTCATCCATATTCTTTTTACAAGAATATGCTTCCATCAGCTTTTTACAAATCTCAGCCCGCCTGTCCTCTCTTTCCACATTAGGACGATAAATCAGGCATAAATCACAGCGCATACCGCACCTGGAAAATATCTTCTGTTCCATTCTATATCCCCCTACAGTTTGAAATCTACTGCATATTCCTCCTCAATCAGAATATAATCTACACCGTACTTCCGACATTCCTCCAATACACAGGCATTATCTTTCAGCGTTGCTTCCATCGTACAGTATTCATCATCTCCCCTGTTTTCCACCACACTCGCATATCTTCTGATGTCCTCAAAATGGTTACGGATATAGTCCTCACTCATCACCAGACAGACATGTCTTATCTCCTTCAAATACTCCGGCTCAAAGCTCTTTTCCCAGTCATACGGAATATAGCAGCCTTCCGCAATCAGATTCTGGTCATTTTCTATGGCGGTCTTTATCATCTCCCGCACAATCGGCCATAAATAATCCGTTAACGCCTTGTCATCGCTCAGCGGTGTCAGAGCTGTATTCTGACTGCGAATCAGTCCCATCTTTAAATGGTCGATAGACAAATAGGGATACTTGTACTTTTCCAGTAATCTCTGAGCAAGTGCTGTTTTCCCCGTATGGGATGCTCCTGAAATTAAAATAATCATTCTGTTTTCTCCAATAATTTCTTATGCAAATTGTCAATTCCGATTGCACCAAAGGGAGCCGTAATCAAAATGGATAACACGGCAACCGTTAATACAAGTGTGCCGCACGAAAGTCCCATTGCAAGAGGTATCGCACCGATTGCAGCCTGCACGGTTGCTTTCGGCGTGTAGGCTACCATGCAGAATAGCCTTTCTTTTTTTGACAGCTCTGTCCCCACTAATGACAGTGCCACACCGAGCATCCGGAATACCAATGCTCCGATTACAAGTAATACAGTCAGAGTGCCTGCGGATATTGCGTAGTTTAAATCAACGGTGGCACCGACTAAAACAAACAGAACCACCTCTGCGCCAAGCCACAATTTATTATACTTCACAGATAACCGCAAAGCAAGCACATCATACCTTTGCTTTATTACAATGCCCATGCTCATAATCGCAAGTAAGCCGGAAACCGGAAGATATCCTTCCAGCCTGTTCTGCACCTCTAAAAGCAGAAAAGAAATGCTTAGAATCATCAGGATTTTCACTGAATCTCTCATATGACACTTACGAAAGAATTGCACCAAAAGCATTCCCACACAAGCTCCGAAAAAAACACCTGACACAATCGAAACAGGAATCTGTGCAAAGCTTACTGCGGAAACCTTTCCGGTAGCTGCTAATGTTGTGAGTGCCGTAAACACCACAATAACAAATACATCATCTACCGAAGCACCCGCCAGAATCAGCTGCGGAATCCCTTTGCACCTGCCGTAACCCTCCTCCATTAACCGAATCATTCTCGGCACAACAACTGCCGGAGAAACCGCTGCAATCACACTGCCGATGAGTGCCGCCTCAAACAACGATACATGAAGCAGAGCCGGAGCAAGAAGAATCGTTCCGAGCATTTCTGCGCATGCCGGAACAAAGCACATCATTATTGCGGGTCTACCGACTTTTTTTAACTCCGACAGGTCAAGGGAAAGACCGGCTCTCGTTAGAATAATAACCAGTGCAATCTGCCTTAAATCCCCCGAAATCGTAAGAATCGATTCGTCAATCAGGTTCAAAGCATTGGGGCTTATTATGATTCCCACAAGAATCATGCCAAGCAGACCCGGCAGACGCAATTTTGAAAAAAACCAGCCCATTCCTAAGCCAAACAGTAAAATAATCGCAATACTTGTTAACATCGTATCCTCTCCTCAAGCTATACTTCAATAGCCATGAACAAAACTTCGGACATCCGTTAGATTCAGTATACCACATTTCCCCCTTCTGTCCTACTACTTTTTCAAATAGCGCCTCTTGCCTCGACACTTTTTTTATGTTAAACTAAAAAAGGCTAATGATGTATTCTATGCAACATAAAAAGGGGGACGCTTTCTATGAAAATAAAACCTGTTAAACACCCGGAAAAGCCGGGATATCCCGACTATGAACAGCTCGCAAAGAAAAAGGGTGGTAAAAAGCTTATGACCCTTATCGCCACCGTTGCTGCGACTCTCGGTACGATGGCAGGCTGTAGGACAACTGGCGTTGCCGAGGCTCCGGAAGTTGACGAGCCTCCCGTTGTTTCCGACCCTTCCCTTTCAGGTGACGTTGCAATTGATGACGGCGCAGGGAACCCGATGATTGAAGTAGTAGAATTAATGGGCGAACCTGCAATCGAGCTTCCCGTTTACTACAGTATTTATGAATTAAAAGACGACGGAAGTTATATGCGGGTCGACAGTTTTAGTGCAGGGAACGACGGAGTAAGCTTTTTGCTGAACGACGGAGTAAGAACACTTACCGTCTACCGGGAGGAGTTTGCGCTCTTTCAGGATGTACCGTCGGAGGAACTCAGAGAAAATGAATTCTTCCGCGAAAATTTCCCGGATGATACCACCGAGCTATACGACACGTATGACGGTGACACCGTAGTACTTATCCCGGACAGAAATCTCTATAATGTTGCTGTTGAAACTGACGAAAGTAAGACCGACGGAGAATAGCATCTATGAATATGACCATGTATCTTACCCTTAACTGCAACCTCGCCTGCACCTACTGTTATCAATCAGACAACAAAAACTGCAGCGAAGAAGCCTTCTGCAAGGGACTTACCATGCCGTTTGATACAACAAAAGCGGCTGTCGATTATTCCGTGAGAAGCGGAGATCGTTCGACAGGTATCTGCTTTTTCGGCGGCGAACCGTTACTTTGCAAAGATACTCTTGCAAAGCTTATGGATTATTGCGACAAAATAAAAGAAACAGGTCATTTTTTCTCGTTCAAGCTGGTAACAAACGGACTTCTTCTTGATGAGGAATTTATGCGATTCGCCTGCAAGCGCGGCATAGGTGTGGCTCTTTCGCACGACGGTCTTATGCAGGACAATTGCCGACTAACCAAAGAAAAAAAAGGAACCTTACATCTGCTTTCCGAAAAGATTGACATTCTTCTCCGCTATCAACCTCATGCCGTGGCGCTCATAACGGTTGACCCATCCTGCGCCGAAAAGCTTTGCGCGTCGGTTGAATATCTTTTTACAAAAGGGTTTCAGAATATTGCAATAACTCCCCGCTATGCCGAGGTCTGTCCCTGGGACGACGAAAGCTTTACCGTTCTTGAAAACGAATTTGCAAAGCTTTCCGATTTATATGTCGAGAAAACCCTTTCGGGCGACAATTTCACCATTGCGGCATTTGACGTTAAAATAAGGGACTACATCATGGGCAAATACAGTCCGAATAAAGGCTGCCGGCTCGGCGAAAAGCAGGTCTGCGTTATGCCCGACGGTAAAATATACCCTTGCCAGCAATTTATTGAGGAACCCTATCTTATGGGGGATGTTTTTAACGGAATACAAGCAGACCGTCTTGCATTTATCCGCAAAATCAGGACAGCAACCCCGAATGAATGCTCCGATTGCGGGCTGAAAGCCCGTTGCCGCTATAACTGCTGCTGCCTGAATAAGCAGTGTACCGGTACGATAGGCGCTATCTCTCCGTTTCAATGCAGTTATGAACAGCTGATTATCTCCTGTGCCGACAGAGCCGCTGAACGACTTTATAAAAGCGGCAATTCTCTGTTTCTAAAAAAACAGTACAGGGAGTATTTTTCCCTCCTTGAAGTCTGATTTGCAAAAATCTGATTCCATTGTAAAGTATCGTAAAAAATATCCCCGCAAGCTTACGCCTGCGGGGGTGTCATTATCATTTCCTGTACACTTACTGTACTTCTTTCTCTAACAGCTCAATTGCCGTTTCGATTCTTCTGAGACTCTCCTCCTTACCGAGGATTGCCATAATCTCGTAAGCGCCGCCCGGCGTCATCTGCTTTCCGGAAACCGCAGTACGAACCGGCCATAAGCCCTGTCCGTTCTTGATTTCCTTCTCCTGAACATAGCTCATGAGAACTGCCTCGATGGCAGGAACGCTGTAATCGTTAAGCTCCTGTAAACGTGGGAGCAGCTCCCTTAATACGGTGAGAGAAGACTCCTTTGTCGTCTTCATCTTCTTATGGACATACATCTCGGTGTCATACTCCGGAAGCTCCTCAAAGAAATCAATATGCCCTGCAATGTCAAGTAAGGTCTCAATTCTCGTCTTTACGAGGTCCGCAATTGCCTTTTTGTCATACGGCTTCTTTACAACCTCTTCCACATACGGAAGCGCCAGCTCATAATATTTCTCATTGTCCATACGCTTTAAATACTCGCCGTTCATCCAGCGCAGCTTTGTCATATCAAATACTGCCGGAGACTTACTGATATGAGAATAATCAAACTGGCTGATTAACTCCTCCATCGACATAATCTCCTCGTTGTTTGCCGGACTCCAGCCGAGAAGTGCGGTAAAGTTTACAATCGCTTCGGTGACAAAGCCCTGCTCCAGCAAATCCTCAAAAGAGGAATGACCGCTTCTCTTGGAAAGCTTCTGGTGCTCCTCGTTGGTAATGAGTGGGCAGTGAATATACACCGGTTCCTCCCAGCCGAACGCCTGATACAGCCTCGTATACTTCGGTGTAGAGGACAAATACTCGTTACCGCGAACCACATGGGTAATCCCCATCAAATGGTCATCAATAACATTTGCAAAATTGTACGTCGGGAAACCGTCGGACTTAATGAGAATCATATCGTCAAGCTCCGCATTCTCTACAGTAATCGTTCCGTAAAGCACATCAGTGAAAGAGGTCGTTCCCTCCGTCGGAGTATTCTGACGGATAACAAACGGAAGTCCGTCTGCGAGATTCTTCTCAATTTCCTCTTTCGACAGATGTAGACAATGCTTATCGTACTTCGTAATCTCCTTATCCTCAGAGCCTTCAACGGTAGTCTTTAAAGACTCCAGACGCTCCTTGGTACAAAAGCAGTAATACGCCTCGCCCTTTTCTACCAGCTGCTTTGCATACTCCATATACAAACCGCTCTTTACACGCTCGCTCTGTACGTAAGGTCCGAAGCCCTTGTCCTTATCCGGACCCTCGTCATGAATCAGTCCGGTTTTCTCCATCGTGCGATAAATAATATCTACGGCACCTTCCACCAAACGTCCCTGGTCCGTATCCTCAATTCTTAAAATAAAATCACCGTCCGCATGCTTTGCAATCAGGAACGCATACAATGCGGTTCTTAAATTACCGACATGCATTCTGCCCGTCGGGCTCGGTGCAAATCTCGTTCTGATTTTCATTTCTAATCTCCTTCCAAAGTGCTTCCTGGCACCGACATCATCGGCTCCCTGTACTTCCCTATGCACCGGAACTATTCTTCCTCCGGCATATCCCAGTTATGGTATACCTCCTGCACATCGTCATCCTCGTCCAGTAAGTCTAAGATACGATTCATGCTCTTAATATCCTTTTCATCGGTCAACTCGCCCCAGGTCTGAGGAATCATCGTTACTTCTGCGGAAGCCATCACGATACCAGCCTTCTGAAGAGCCTCATGCACCTCAGCAAACGCATCCGGATCGGTAATAATTTCGTAGCTGTCCTCTTCCTCGGAGAAATCCTCCGCACCTGCATCCAGAGCCACCATCATCAGCTCGTCCGCATCACCGGAATACTCTTCCTTTGCTACGATAATCTGACCCTTTTTATCAAACATATAAGATACGCAGCCTGTCGTACCCATATTTCCGTTACCCTTCGTAAATGCGCTACGCACATTTGCCGCGGTACGATTCTTATTGTCAGTCAGCGCATCAACAATAATAGCAATACCGCTCGGACCATAACCTTCATAGGTAACATATTCATAATTAACATTGCCGACATCTCCCGCAGCCTTCTTAATTCCGCGATCAATGGTATCATTCGGCATATTGTTTGCCTTCGCCTTAGCAATAACAGTTGCAAGCTTGAAGTTGTTTGCCGGATCCGGTCCGCCTTCCTTTACTGCTACGGCAATTTCACGACCGATAATGGTAAAAATCTTACCCTTCGCTGCATCGTTCTTTTCTTTCTTGTGCTTAATGTTTGCAAATTTGGAATGACCTGACATAAACTATTCTCCTTTATTCTTTTCTATTATTCTTTTATCGCCGGTTAAGCGATGCAATTTCTCCATAACAGCATCCGTTTCCTTCTCCGTACGAATCGCACACATAATTGTGTCGTCTCCGGCAATACTTCCGACAATACCTTCCACCTGAAGCGCATCAAGTGCAGCTGCGGCAGCCATTGCCATACCGGAAACTGTCTTTACGACCAGAATATTTTGAGCCTTTGCCATGGAAATGAAAGAATCTCTCAGTATTCTTGCATATTTTTCATTCATTTCCGAATTATGCTCTCTAAGAACAATATACTTCTGACGCTCCAAATCAATTGCGACCTTTGTAAGCTTAAGCTCTCTGATATCGCGGGAAATCGTTGCCTGAGTCACAGAATACCCGGCATTCTTTAAAAGCTCGCCTAACTCTTCCTGTGTTTCGATTTCATTCTTTTCTACCAACTCAATAATCTTATTATGTCTTGCTGTTTTCATCGTATTTTCTCCGTATTATATAATCTCCTGCGTCTCCAGCTTTCTATGTAATGCATCAAAAAAGCTGCGGTCATTTAGTTGTATGAAATATGCCTTTTTATCCGACCTTCTGATTACAATCGTATCGTCCGCCGAAAGCTCCTTCGCCCTTTGCCCGTCCAGTGTAATAATTGCTTCCTCATCCTGCGTCTTCTTTTCCTCCCGTACTACAAGATGCAGTTCGTCCTCTCCGGAAAGCAAAATACTTCTTGCGCTTAAAGAGTGCGGACAAATCGGGGTAATCAGGAAAAGCTCGGTGGTAGGTGCCACAACCGGACCGCCGGCGGATAAATTATATCCGGTAGAACCGGTCGGTGTAGCAACGATTACACCGTCCCCCCGGTAATTACATACCGGCTTCCCATTTACCAGAATACTGACACTGATGATTCTGGAAAAGCCGTTACGGGTAATTACAACATCATTCAGAGCAGTTCCGAATACCGTTCCCTCTACAGAGGTCTCTAACATCATACGTTCTTCCACGCGATACTCCCCATGAATCAACGCTTCCAATACCTTTTCCGTTTCCGCGGACTCTGCTCCTGCTAAGAAACCGAGAGTCCCGAGATTAATCCCAAGCACCGGGATTTTCTGTTCTGCCAGGCGCCCTGCCACATGAATCAAAGTACCGTCGCCGCCGAGAACAACCGCGCACTCCATATCATCCGTCAAAACAGCTTCATAAGAGGTCTGCTCTGAAAAATCATCCAGCAATGCAGTACATGAAACCCCTTTTTTTTCAAAGAAGGAACGAACTCTTTCTGTCATTTCGACTGCCGCATCTTTTCCGGCATTAGCAATGACACATACCTTTTTCATCTGCCGCATTCCTCCTGACTGATATAAAATCAAAGTAGTTATAGTCTACAACCAAACCCAGGGAAAGTCAAGCAAAAATCCCTAATTCCGCTTCATTTCTGGTAACAGTTCAGCCCTCTTGTGTGTAATCGTTGTGGAGACGGAGTATTTCAAAGAGAACCCGCTCTCGCTCATGCAGCAACGTAGCAGTACTAAGCTCGAAACCACCTCGCTAAGTACTGACGTTGCCTTATGGTTCTCTTTAGAATACTCCGTCGCTACAACTTATCCCGCATAAGTAAGGCTGAACTGTTACTTTGTTCTGGAGGCAAATGGTTCGTTTTCTTGACTTTTGCTTTTTGACACTCTATAATAGGGATGAAAACCGTTGGTTAAGGAATGTAGAAAAGAGGATGTGCCAATGAAGAAAAGAACTGTCAGAATTGTAGCTATACTTGGAATTGTTTTAGTCATGATGCTTGGACTTGCAGGCTGTAAGAAAAAAACAGAGTGCTATTGGTGTGGAGAGATGAAGTATTGTGAGGTGTTTCATGCTTCTTTATTAGGTGACATGAATCTTTGTAAAGAGTGCAAGGAGTTGGTGGAGCCTATTTCGGATAATTTGAAGCCATTGGAAGAGATGGAGTAAACGAAAAGGGCCGTCGCGCAAATGGAATGCGCGATGGCCCTCTAATAGTTGGTTCCACGCCGGTAAACACGGTATATACAAATGGGATACGTTGCCGGAGGAATGTAGTTGAAAAATGAAAATTGGATTAATTGAAAAGGTATATATAAATAAGTTCGACTATTTGAAAGAATATGAGGGCTTTTGACTCGAAAAGCATAACAAAATAGTTCTAATGGCTTAAAAAAGATTAATAATTATACCGTTGACAAAAAAGTGAAAATAAAGTAGTATTTATTATAGTCAAATAGGGCAAACCGATGGAAACATTGGGACGCAAAGCTAGAAATCTAACAGGGAAACCTCATGATAGTTCGGCCGCAAAGGGATGATTCTTTGCGGCTATTTTTTTGCTATCTGAGGAGGGATTTTGCTTGTCGGGAGGAAAAAAGAGAAAGAGAGGGAAGATGATGAGAAAAGGAATCAAAAGGGGACTGGCGTTTTTATTAACGCTGGTAATGTGTGTAAGTGCGACAAGAGTAAGCGCTTATGCCGAGGAAACCGTAGTTATGGACAACGTAACTGCGGAGAGCAGTTGGGACGGCGTTACAACTGTGAATAATTACAACGGGGGAATTTTTAATGTTGCGTTTTCTCTTGTAAGCTACTGGGAAGGTGGCTATAATGCAACAATAAAGGTCGAGAATACAGGAGACAGTGTTATCGAGAACTGGTATTTGGGCTTTGCATTAGAAAACAACCTTACTTCTATCTGGAATGCAGAAGTGGTTAACAATGAGGCTGGTCAGTATGTGGTAAAGAATGCCGGCTGGAATGCAGATATCCCGGTAGGTGGTTGTGCAGAGTTTGGAATCAGCGTAAATGAAAATTTCGCCGGATTCCCGAATGAGTACAAGATTTTGGGAGAAAGTACGCAGGTACAGGAAGAAGCGTACTCTGTTGAGTATATTCTGGACAGCGACTGGGGCACCGGCTTTACCGCAAGAGTGCTTCTGACGAATCATGCAGGCGAAACGTTAGAGGACTGGACGTTGGAGTTTGATTTTGACAGAGAGATTGCAAGCATTTGGAACGGTGTCATCGAAGCTCACGAAGGGAATCATTATGTGATTAAAAACGCAGGATATAATGCGTATATTGCCGCGGGGGAGACAATCTCCGTTGGGTTTAACGGGGAAGGCGGTACGGCCGGCATTGTTCCGAATAACTGTAGGGTAATCTCCTCGGCTTATGTGGGGACTGAGGAGGACGGATTTAAAGATACAGACGGAGACGGACTTGCGGATGAGCTTGAAATTTTCTTTGAGACAGACGTGAATAATACGGACACGGACGGAGACGGTTTGTCCGATTATGAGGAAGTATATGAAACGAGTACCGATCCGACACTGGCAGACAGTGACGAAGACGGAATTTCTGATGCTGATGAGGATGAAGACGAAGATGGTCTAACTAACACAGAGGAGTTGGCAGCGGGAACGATTTGTGATGACAAAGATACGGATGGAGACGGTCTTGCGGACGGGCAGGAAGTGAAGAAATTAGGAACGGATCCGCTCAAGGCAGACACAGATAAGGATGGTCTGACGGACGACGAGGAAATACACCTTGGACTTGATCCGAAGAATCCGATGACAGACGGTGTGACGCCGGATGGTAAGCGTACCTTTGTACAAACTACGGATGATTCCGTTAAGGATGCCACATTGAAGAAGAGCGATAATTGGCTGGTACCGAGTATTACGGGTAATGTTGCAGGCGATATTACGAAAAATATTCGTATGTACGATTCCTCTGTTTATGCATTGGAAGGAAATCGTTCCGTAGTCAGTGATTTTGTTGAGATAGTTACTGCATATGAGACTCCTGTTACTTTGACATTTCATTATACGCAGGGATATATAGGCGATATTAATAATCTGAATATCATGACATATACAGAGGAAGGATTGACTCCGATTGATACCGTGATTGATAGTACGGAAAGAACAATCAGTGCCGAGATTTCTGAAAGTAGTGTTTATTTTGTTCTGGATTTGGATGAATTTTTAAAGGGCTTAGGCATTGATGTGTTCGGCAACATCTCTATGGAGAGCATGTCTGAGGTGGCCATGTATGCAACAAGAACTGCAGATGCTGAGGAGTATGAGGATATTCAGGCAGCAGAGGAACCGGTATATATTACTGTTTTAGGAAATGAAGCAATAGTTACTGAAGATGCAACATATGATATGATAGATGGTGAGAGTGATGTCTCTATAGAAGTGGAAGAAGCAACGGCAAGCACCTGGTCACTTATGACTGTAAGAGGAGACGATACAAAGGCAAAGGGAGCAAAAGGAAAGGCCGATGTTGTATTTGTAATTGACACAACTGGTTCTATGAGTGGTGCGATTTCCGGTGTAAAAAACAATATTGCAGTCTTTTCCAAGGCGTTGGTCGAGGAGTATAACATCGATGTAAACTTTGCACTGTTAGAGTATCGTGATATCACGGTTGACGGAACGGACAGCACAATTTTACATAATAATCTTTACAGTAACTGGTATACCAATGTTAATGCATTTATTAACGAAGTGAATTCTCTTCGGGTTAACGGCGGCGGAGATTACGCGGAAACTCCTATCGATGGATTGGAATTGGCAAGAGTAATTGACTGGCGTGGGGATGCTATGAGATTTGTTATTCTTGTCACGGATGCTACTTATAAAAATAACAATCTGCATGGTATTGCCAATATGAATGAAATGGTGGAGCGTATGATGAAGAGTAAAATCATCACATCCGCTATTGCGGCAAGCGAAAGTCACTATGACGAATTAGTAAACCCGACTGGTGGTTTGTATGGGTATATTTACGGTAATTTCAGTAATATCCTGTTGAAACTGGCAGATATGGTGGGTCAGGAAACCAACGCCGGTGGAGAATGGGTGTTGTTAAACGATTTTCAGGCAGTGAAGTTGAGTGACACACTGGAGAATGCAGAAACAAACGACACGGATGGTGATGGTTACAGTGATGCAAAAGAGCTCGGTACCTGCAAGGAAGTGGATATGAGAAATTACATAGACCGGCTGTTAAACAGGTATGAGCTTCCGGAAGAATATTATGTCGGGAAAACGACTTTAGAGGTTTGGGATTATATTTCGAACCCGACGCTGTTAGACACGGATTTTGATGGGATTTCCGATGGAACAATCGATTATGACGGTTCTGTGGTTGAAAATCCTGATAAGAA
>JAQXOR010000153.1 GCA_029099805.1 Lachnospiraceae bacterium | reverse complement strand
TATTTTTATATAAAAAAAGAACGAATCTGTGCCGATATATATCATAGGGACATGTTGGCTGCGTTACATAAAGCAAAGGCAGCCAAACAAAGAGTCCCCGAGGTATTCCCTTTCAACACGGAGGTTGGCTAAGAGGGAGATTATCGTGGAAAAGAAAGGATGTGGATTTCATGATTATCCGGACGGGTTCGGTAGCTATGAGCGCGGAGCGTTCTTATCAGAAGGTAGAAAGCTCAGTATCGTTGTCTGCAACATCAAGGGCGGAGGATGCCATTAAGCTTGATCTCTCAGACAAATCAAAGGGTCTGCTAAAGCAAATGCAGGAAGGAATAGCACAGAAGGATAAGGCAGAAAAGGAAGAAGAAGCGGCAAAGCGACAGAAGCAGCAAAAGGCGCTGATAAGCATGTCAGAACAGCTTAAGAAGACGGAGCAGAAGTCAAATGCGCCGATTCAGACACAGGAGGATCTGGAGATTGCCTTGCTTCGAAGAATTCTCGAGAGTCTCAGAAATCGCGGAAAGGGCGAAAAAGGTAAGCATACAGAGCCGGAGCGGGAACATTTCTCTCCGGTTGAAATACAGAAGGCGGTCCCTGCAAGTCTTCAGATTAGTCTCGGACAGAGTATGGGACATGTTGCTATCGCCGGCGGTGCGGTAAGAAATGAGATTTCCGTAGGAAGCGGCAGAGGACAGGAATGGAAGATACAGACAGTGACCTCCCGTTTTTTCTCGGAGCATGAAGTAACCGAGTTTAGTACAAACGGTAAGGTTTGCACTGCAGACGGAAGAGAGATTACATTCGGAGTCAGCATCGAAATGTCCCGTTCTTTTGTACAGGAGACAGAGGTTTACAAGGAGGGAAGCTTTATTTTAAAGGACCCGCTTGTAATAAATCTGGATACGAATATTGCGGATGTACGTGATATGAAATTTTATTTTGATTTGGATGCAGACGGTGAGCAGGAAGAAGTATCAAGACTCGGAAGCGGCAGCGGATATCTTGCGCTGGATAGAAACGGTGACGGTGTGATAAACGACGGAAGCGAGCTGTTCGGAACAAAGAGCGGTGACGGCTTTGCAGACCTTGCTGCACATGACGGAGACGGCAACGGCTGGATTGATGAGGCGGATGAGATTTTTTCAAAGCTGAAAATCTGGACGATGGATGAAAACGGAGATAGTCATCTGCTGAATTTGAAGGAAGCGGGTGTGGGAGCAATTTATCTTGGAAATGCGAATACGCAGTTTTCGTTGAATAACGCAGATACAAATGCAACCAATGCCGTAATTCAAAAGACTGGGGTCTATCTGCGGGAGGATGGTACGGCCGGAACAATACAGCATGTGGATCTGGCGTTATAAGAAGCTGTGAAAGAAAAAGAGGAAAGGATAGAGAGTTCAATGGCAAACGAAAGGACAGACAGTGTATGGAAAACAGTATTACTTGTATTTGGAATTATTTTCAGTATTGTTCTGGTGCCGGGACTGATTCTCGGAATACCGGTGGGAGGTGTGATTACCTCGCTGACGAGTGCAACTTCCAGAGAAAGTATTCAGACTATGACAAAGGAGGCAAATCTTTCAGAAACAATCTATGAAATGCTGATGGATGAGATTTTGTCCGAAGACAACAAAATTGATGACATCAAGCAGGAGTTTTGGGAAGAAATTGTAAGGGACAGCATTACGGTAGAAAAAGTTGACGAGATTGTCACAGTGCTGATTGATTCTGCATACAGCGGAACAAAACCTGAAATTAAACTGAGCGAGATTGTCGCCGGCTTACGGAAGGGACTCGACGAACTTCGGAAGAACGGTTTTCATGACTTGTATTCTGCCTGGGCAGACGGAACAGACTCTAAGTATTTTTCTGCCGAGTTTGTACAGTCCTTCCGTACAGAAATAGAAGACGGTCTGTTAAGTGATTATGCGGACTATGGTGCTGCTTCTGTTGAAGAGCTGAAATCACTCTATGAAAAACAAAACGGTGCCGGTTCTTTTTCACAGCTTCTTGATGAGTATGCCGATGAATTCAATGATGTGTGGGAAAGCGAATTTGCCGATGAGTTCGATAAAATGTTTGATGAGATGACCGACGACATGGATCGTGAGTTTAATGAGACGGTTTATGAAGCCATCCGGGATCCGGATGTTCGCATGGTGTTTGATTCATTAAACGAAATCAGCCAAAAGAGCAGTACGGTAAAATTTGTGATATACGCGATTTTTCTGGGTGCAGTTTTGCTCCTGCTTGTTTGTTACTGGTTTGGAACCGCAGGCTTTGTTGTTCCGGCGGTTGCACTGATTTTAGGCGGAATTCTTTGTAAGCTTTTGACATTATCCGAACGATATATTTTAAATCAGGTCAATCAGGCAATCGCGGAAGAGCCGGGACTGGAAGGAATGACGAAGCCTGTATTTGATATTGCACGTGGAATACTTGCTCCTATTTTTGACGGAATCTCCAGATTCGGAACAATTACAATCGGAATGGGAGTGCTGTTGGTTTTGCTGGCAATATTAAAGGGCATCCTAAAAAAGAATGTCGTGACGGCAGATCAGTAAGCAGAAAAGAAATCATCTTTGCAAACAGAACGCTTTATGCTATACTAAGATTAGTATGGTATAGAGCGTTTTTTGGAAAGAAGGATACGTATGGAAAAGGGAAAGACATTTACCTATCAGGGATTTACATTTCAGTCCGAGGCGGAGCTTGCAGAAGCGAAGAAAGAAGCGGAGGCAGTTGCGTATATTCGTTCACAGGCGGATTTGACCGATGCGAAGACGGCATTGAAGTTGTATAACCGCCTGATTGAAAAGGGAACACTTCAGACAGCGCTTGGAATTTCGTTTCTGCAGGAATTAAGAACAACGGCACTGGAGTCGGGGGCTGTGGCAGAAAGCAGTCTGCGACCGCTGCCTAAGCCTTTGAAAACGGAAAATCTGCCGGATAAGCCAAAGAAATCAAAGGACCGTAAGCTGATGGAGCTTTACAGAGAGCGCTCGAAGAACCTGACAATTGTTGTGATTGTGCTTTGTATTGTGATTGCGGCACTATTTGCAATCCGCCTGTTCGGTACGGCATCACCGTTTACAGACTATGAACAGAAGGTGCTGGATGAATATGCCGGCTGGAAGGAAGAACTGGCGGACAAAGAAGAGAGCCTGCATTTATGGGAGGAGAGACTTTCGGAATGGGAGAAGGAACTTGCTATTCGGGAAGAAGCACTTCAATAGGGACGTTCACATTTTTCTCCGGATTCGAACACAATTTTTCCATATTCTTGTGTTAGGATAACAAAAAGAGATGCATAATAGGAGGTTGGCTTTATGGAACGTACGAAAATACTGGTAGTAGACGATGAGAGCCGTATGCGTAAGCTGGTGCATGATTTTCTTGCAAAAAATGATTATGAGGTAGTGGAAGCGGAAAACGGGGAAGAGGCAGTGGACATGTTTTTTGCGCAAAAGGACATAGAGCTGATTATATTAGACGTTATGATGCCGAAGATGGATGGATGGCAGGTATGCAGAGAAATTCGCCAGTATTCGACCGTGCCGATTATTATGCTGACTGCAAAAAGTGATGAGAGGGACGAGCTCCTTGGATTTGAGCTCGGTGTGGATGAGTATATTTCCAAACCGTTCAGTCCGAAGATTCTTGTGGCGAGAGTAGAGGCAATTTTACGAAGGGCCGGAACGGTGGCAACAGAGACGACGGAAATCGGCGGCATTGTACTGGATAAATCGGCACATCAGGTTCTGGTGGACGGAAGGCCGATTGAGCTAAGTGTTAAGGAGTTTGAACTGCTTGCATATTTTATCGATAATAAAGGGGTTGCTTTGTCCCGTGAGCGAATACTGAATAATGTATGGAACTATGACTATTTCGGAGATGCCAGAACAATTGATACTCATGTAAAGAAGCTGCGGAGCAAAATGGGTGAAAAGGGTGACTATATTAAAACCATCTGGGGGATGGGCTACAAGTTCGAGGTGTAAGGTATGAAACACGGAAAGCATTCCGTACGTGTAAAAATGATTCTTCTGACCTGGGCGGCCGTTTTCGGAACGGTCGCGCTTTGTCTTGTCCTGAATGAAGCCTTTTTGGTACGATACTATGAGGCAAGTAAGCAAAAGATACTGGGAGAAGTCTATGCACAAATCGACCGTCTGGTTTCTGCAGAGGGGGGCGTGGATTTTTCAAAGGGGCAGGAGGCTTCCGGAGAAGGAGATGAAGTCGAAAATGCGGACGAGGCTTCAGAGGAGCCGGAAGGTATTTCGGAGGAGCTTCGTCTGAAGCTGGATATTCTTTGTTCAAAATCAAATATAACAACGGTTATTATAAAGGATATTATTTCGAATACGGTGAGACCGCAGGCGATTGTCAGTTACTTTTTCGGGACAGGCGGAAAAAACAATCAGGATACCGTTGTAATCAGAGATTTAATCGGAGACTATTTTTTACCGGGCTACGGAGCGGAGCTGAAAGAGAAACATCTGGAGGCGGAGACGGAGAATTACAGTATCTTTTCGTTATATGATGCCCGGATGGAATCCAAGTATATTGAATTGGTCGGATATCTGGACAGCGGGGAAATCATTCTGATGCGTTCCAATGTAGAGAGCATGCAGGAGAGCGTCAAGGTTGCAAATAAATTTTTGTTGTATGCCGGTCTGGTAAGTGCGATTGTAATCTCCGGAATTATGTATTTTGTCAGTCGGAGGTTTACAAGACCGATTTTAAAGCTTGCAGATATTTCAAAGAAAATGTCGGAGTTGAATTTTGACGTAAAATACGAGTCAAAGAGCAGAGATGAAATCGGGGAACTCGGCACCAGTATCAATGCACTGTCGGAAAAGCTGGAAAAGACAATTTCGGAGCTGAAGAGTGCCAATAACGAGCTACAGATAGATATCGAGAGGAAAACACAGGCGGACGAGGTCCGAAAAGAGTTCCTTTCCAATGTTACCCATGAGCTGAAGACACCGATTGCCCTGATACAGGGCTATGCGGAGGGGCTGAAGGATAATATCAGCGAAAGTGCGCAGGACCGTGAATTTTACTGTGATGTTATCATAGACGAGGCTGCGAAAATGAATACGATGGTGAAAAAGCTGCTGACACTGAATCATCTGGAATACGGGACAACGCAGGTGGAATTTAGTCGGTTTGAGTTGACAGCAGTGATCCGTGCAGTGCTAAATTCGACGGAGATTCTGGCAAAGCAAAAGGATGTTACGGTTCGCTTTGAGGAGAGAGAGCCGGTCTATGTCTGGGCAGATGAGTATATGGTAGAAGAAGTATTGACGAATTATATCAGCAATGCGTTTCACCATGTGGAGGGAGCAAAGATTATTGAAATACAGGTGATTCGGCGAGGAAATCTTGTCCGTGTTGCGGTATTTAATACCGGGGCACCGATTCCGGAAGAGGAGCTTGAAAATATTTGGGTGAAGTTTTATAAGGTCGATAAGGCCAGGACGAGAGAATACGGCGGAAGCGGTATCGGGCTGTCGATTGTTAAGGCAATTATGGAGGCGCATAACCGGGAGTATGGCGTAAAGAACCACGCTTCGGGAGTTGAGTTCTGGTTTGAACTGGACTGTAATGTAGAAACTCAAAATTAACTCAAAATTAATTTCATTTATCTATTGATTTTTTTGTAAAAGCATGCTATAATGAAAAAGCTGTTTTAAGTTATGGAGATAAAGAGGTGAAAGACATGAAAGAAGCAATCCAGCCGAAATACTATCAGGCAAAGGTAACCTGCAACTGTGGTAATGAGTTTGTTACCGGTTCTACCAAAGAGGAAATCCATGTGGAAGTTTGTTCCAAGTGCCATTCCTTCTATACCGGTCAGCAGAAAGCAGTAGCTGCACGCGGTGCTATTGATAAGTTCAACCGTAGATATGGTTTAGGCCAGAACTAAAAAAACATAAAAGAACGAAAATCAGGTTGAGGTTGTTACAATCTCAACCTGCTTTGCTTATATGATACAAAAAGAAGGAGGTACACATGAAGTCATCAGGTATTGGAGGACAGGCTGTATTAGAGGGCGTCATGATGAAAAATAAGAATCATTATGCAGTGGCTGTCAGAAAACCGGACGGTGAGATTGCGGTGGAAAAGGGAGAGTGCAGCAGTATTACCGAAAAGCACAAGGCTCTTGGACTGCCGATTATCCGCGGAATAGTGAGTTTTGTGGAGTCATTGGTGCTGGGTGTGAAGATGCTCACTTCTTCGGCGGCATATTTTGAGGATGTTCAGGAGCAGCCCGGCAAGCTTGAGCTTTGGTTGCAGAAGAAGTTCGGAGATAAGGCAGATAAGTTTATCATGGGCTGTACCGTGTTCTTTTCTATTGTGCTGGCAGTTGCCGTTTTTATGTTGCTTCCTCTGGCTATCGTAAGTTTTATTGATGAAGAGATAGTCTCTTACGAATGGAAGGCATTAATAGAGGGGCTGCTTCGTATTGCCATTTTCCTGGGGTATGTGTTTCTGATTTCCAGGTTAAAGGATATCCGCAGAGTATTTATGTATCATGGGGCAGAGCATAAGACAATTAACTGTATCGAGCATGGGATGTCTCCTACGGTACAGAATGTCAGAGAGTGCTCCAGGCTGCATAAGCGTTGCGGAACCAGCTTTTTGTTATTTGTTATGCTAATCAGTGTGATTTTCTTTCTTCTGGTCAGGGTAGAAACACTCTGGCTCCGGTTTGTGGTGCGGATTCTGTTTGTGCCTGTAATAGCCGGAATATCCTACGAGTTTATCCGTATGGCGGGTTCAAGTGAATCAAAGATTGTAGGAGTGTTGAGCAAGCCGGGACTCTGGCTTCAGGGCTTGACGACAAGAGAACCGGATGATGACATGATTCGTGTTGCAGTGGCTTCCGTAGAGGCTGTGTTTGACTGGCAGGCGTATCTGGATGAGAATTTCGGGAAGAAAGTCCGTAAGAAAAACGGTAAGCTTAAGAAGACGAAAGAAGTGAGAACACCGGCAGATAAGGTGCCGGAGCTGGCGGCTGCAGTTGAAGAAAAACAGACGGTCGGAGAGGAACGGTCGGGCGAAGAGCTGATAGCAAAGTTTGACTTCAGCTTTACACCGGTTATGAATGCGGAGTCTGAGGAGAGCATTGCAAAGGAAAGCAGAAAACGTCTGGCAGAAAAGGTGACTGCCGCCGATAAGTCGGAGGAGGCAGGAAAGGTTGCCCAAAAGGCAGCAATGTCAAAGACCGGTTTTGATACGGCGGAAGAAGATGAGTCAGATGAAATTCTCCGTGCACTGGACAAATTTTTCGTGTTTGAGGGTGAAGGAACCGTGATGGAGCAGTCCGGAAAGAAAGAGCATTAGAGGCGGGACGCTATGACATATTCGGAGTTGATGACGACCGGAGTAACGATGCTTACGGACGCAGGGTTTGAAGAGGCACGTACGGATGTAAGAGTTCTTTTACTGTCTGTCTGTGGCGTGGATTTCATGACTTTACTGCGTGACGGGGCATTACAGGTACCGGAGGAAAAGAAAGAGCGTTTCTTCGCGGCACTTGCAAAGCGGAAAAAGCATGTTCCGGTACAGTATATTACAGGAGAACAGGAGTTTTGCGGTCTGAAGTTTTATGTAGGACCTGAGGTACTGATTCCAAGACCCGAGACGGAGCTTCTGGCAGAGGCGGTATTTCGGGAATCGGCCGGTAAGCGGATATTGGATATGTGTACCGGTTCCGGCTGCATTGCTGTAACGGCAGCTAAGTTAGGGACTCCGTCCTTTGTGGCGGCATCGGATTATTCCGCTGAGGCACTTTCCGTTGCAAGAAAGAATGCAGAGCTGCACGATGTGAAAATCACTTTTTTTCAAGGGGACTTATTTGAAACGGTGGAAGGAGTTTATGATATCATTGTTTCCAATCCGCCCTATATCCGAAGTGAGGTGATTGAGACTCTGATGCCGGAGGTGCGGGAGCATGAACCACGGCTTGCACTTGACGGAACAAAGGACGGGGTATACTTTTATCGTCGGATTGTTGCTGAGGCAAAAGCACATTTAGTTCCCGGAGGCCGGTTACTTTTTGAAATCGGGCATGACCAGGCAAAAGAGGTAACAGGCTTACTTTCAAAAGAAGGATATACAGAGATAGAGGTCAGAAAGGATTATGCCGGACTGGACCGCATGGTATTTGCGGTGTGGCCGGTTCAGAATAAGGAGAAAGAAGATGTTTGATAAGTTAGAGGATTTGTTACAGCGTTATGAGGAGCTGCAAAATGAGCTGAGTGATCCGGGTGTTGTAAATGACCAGACGCGATTCCGCAAGCTCATGAAGGAGCAGAATGATCTGACGGATATTGTAGCGGAATATAAGCGTTACAAGCAGACAAAACAGGATATTGAAGATAGTCTTCTTTTGCTTGATGAGGAAAGCGACGAGGAAATGCGCGAGCTGGCAAAGGAAGAGCTTGCCGAAGCGAAGGAACGTCTGGAGGAATGCGAACGGAATTTAAAAATTCTGCTGATTCCAAAGGATCCGAACGATGATAAGAATGTAATCGTTGAAATCCGAGCAGGAGCAGGCGGAGACGAGGCTGCCTTATTTGCAGCCGAGCTTTACCGGATGTATGCAAAGTATGCGGAAACCTTCCGTTGGAAGATTGATTTGATGAATGTCAACGAAAACGGGATTGGTGGATTTAAAGAAGCTGTGTTCATGGTAAACGGGCAGGGGGCTTATTCTAAGTTAAAGTATGAGAGCGGTGTACACCGTGTACAGCGTGTACCTGTGACAGAGTCCGGCGGACGTATTCATACATCCACGGCTACCGTGGCAATTATGCCGGAAGCGGAAGAAGTTGACGTAGAGTTAAATATGAATGACTGTAAGTTTGATGTATTCCGTGCCTCCGGTAACGGTGGACAGTGCGTTAATACGACAGACTCTGCAGTACGTTTGACACATATTCCGACCGGTATTGTAATTTCCTGCCAGGATGAGAAATCCCAGTTGAAAAACCGTGATAAAGCATTGAAGGTGCTTCGTGCAAAGTTGTATGAACTGGAGCTGGAAAAGGCACACGATGCCGAGGCAGAGGCAAGACGCAGCCAGGTAGGTACCGGAGACCGTTCCGAGAAGATTCGTACCTACAATTTCCCGGACGGACGTGTGACCGACCATCGTATCAAGCTGACCACTCATCGCTTAAATGAAATATTAAATGGTGATTTAACAGAAGTCGTGGATGCACTTACCGCAGCCGACCAGGCGGCAAAGCTTGCGAAGATGGCGGAAGAATAAAGAAAGGGGAAGGTAGCTTTATGAGAAAATGGAAGTTGGGCGCAGGAATTGTGATGCTGGTATTCTGCATGGCAGCCTGCAAAACAAAGGAAACAAATCAGCCGGAGATAACTCCGACAGCGACAGTACAGCCGACAGCTGAGCCGACTGCAACAGCTGAGCCGACTGCAACACCAAAGCCTACGGCAACGCCAAAGCCGACGGCGACACCAATCCCGGTCGTATCCGAAACCTACAAAGAGGTATTAGGGGAGTACGGCTTAAAGGCAGGTACCTGTATGTCCGAGTACATGGTAAATAATGCGGAATGTCAGGAGTTTATCAAGAAGCATTTTAACAGTATTACCTTTGAGAATGAATTAAAGCCGGACTATATTTTAGACCAGGCAGCAAGTAAAGCAGCCGGAGATCTGGTGGTCAGATTTACTCCTGCCACGGAACAGATGTTACAGTGGTGTCAGGAGAATAATATGGCAGTTCGTGGTCATACTTTGATTTGGCACAGTCAGACACCGCAGTGGATATTCTATGATAACTTTGATGAATCAGGTCAGCTTGTCGACAGAGATACCATGCTTGCCAGAATGGAAAGCTATATTCGTCAGGTGTTTGCTTTGCTGGAGAAAAAGGGATATTCCGAGCTTTTCTATGCGTATGATGTGGTAAATGAGGCATGGATGGAGGATGGCTCCAAGCGTTACAGCAACTGGCTTGCTACCATTGGTGAGGATTATTTATGGCATGCGTTCTATTTTGCCGATAAGTATGCGCCGGAGTATATTGATTTGTTTTATAACGATTATAATGAGCAGTATAAGACAGATACTTTGTACAATTTCGCACAGACTCTGGTCGATGAGGACGGTAACTATCTGATCGACGGTATCGGGTTCCAGGCGCATTTGTACACAAAGGACAATCTGGATGATTATTTTGCAACTGTTGATAAGCTGGCTACCTTGGGACTTAAGGTGAATCTGACGGAGCTGGATGTCTGCCTTGGAAAGTATCAGGATATCGGCTATGCAACAGATGCTAATAAGAAAATTCAGGGTCAGTTTTACTACAATCTGATTTCCGGACTGATGCAGAGAGTAAAGGACGGTACCGTAAAGATGGATTCTCTCACTTTCTGGGGATTTGCGGATGCTCTTTCCTGGAGACAGGAATACAATCCTCTTCTGCTGGACCGTAAGTGGCAGACGAAGTATGCCTATTTTGGGGCGTTATTATTGAAAGAATATGCGGGATTTGATGAGTAATCCGCTGTGAAAACAAGGCGGTAATAAAAGGATGAGACAGGGACGGCCCCTGTTTCATCTTTTTTTGAATCGGTAATTTCGTCATAAGCGGACATAAGCGGACTTTTTGTTCTGTATTTGATAAATGAGAGAAAGTGTGATACACTAAAAAGGGGAATATGGAGTGGAGGAGATTGGGCAAATGAAGAAAGAAAAAATCGGCATTATTGATGTGGGTGGCGGTATGCGTGATGTATATGCGGCCGGAGTGCTGGATACCTGCCTGGCGCTTGGAATCGGATTTGATTACTGCATCGGCATTTCTGCGGGGAGTGGAAATATGTTATCCTTTCTGGCAGGTCAGAAAGGGCGAAATTACCGTTTTTACGCGGAGTATTCCTTTCGGAAGGAATACATCAGCCTGCGTAATTTTATAAAACTACATAATTACGTTAATCTGGAGTATCCGTACGGAGAACTATCGGGTACGAAGGGAGAGGACCCGGTAGACTATGATGCATATGAGTCAAATAGGGCAGAATATTATGTCGTGGCTTGTAACGCGGTAACCGGTGAAACCAAATATTTTGACCGCAGGGATATCAGGAGGGATTGCTATGACATATTAAAAGCTTCTTCATCCCTGCCTGTTGTTAATCGGCCGTATGTAGTGAATGGTATCCCTTATTTTGACGGAGGGCTTGCAGACCCGGTCCCTATAAAAAAAGCATTCGCGGATGGGTGTGACAGAGTGGTGCTGCTTTTGTCCAGACCGGAGGACTTTGTACGCGTTCCGGATAAGGATGAAAGGGTGGCGAAAAGGCTTCGGAAGAAGTATCCAAAAGCGGCAGCAGAGCTTGCGCTACGGTATAAAAAATATAATGACGGCGTAGCATTGGCGAAGGAGTATGCAAAGCAGGGGAAGGTATTAATCGTAGCACCGGATGACTGTCTGGGGGTAGATACCCTGACAAAGGACAGGGATAATATCAGACGATTGTTTGAAAAGGGACTGGAAGACGGAAAAAAGATTGCGGCTTTTGTTTTATAGTACGGAGGTCACAGTGAAGAGAGAAGAGATAAATATCAGAGACCCGTTTGTGCTGGTACATAACGGAAAATATTATTTGTACGGAACCAGAGGAGCCACCTGTTGGGGAGAAGCCGATGGATTTGACTGTTATGTGGGAACGAATTTGGAAGAGTTTGATGGACCCTTTGAGGTGTTTCACAGGCCGGACGATTTTGCACCGCATGTAAATTACTGGGCTCCGGAGGTATATGTTTACAGCGGAGCGTTTTATATGTTTGCTACTTTCTTTACGGATGGTGTGGGTAGAGGAACGCATTGTTTAAAGTCGGATAACCCACTCGGTCCTTTTGTGCCGCATAGCAACGGTTCTATTACGCCGAAAGATTGGGCATCATTGGACGGAACATTATATGTGGGAGATGACGGTACGCCCTATATGGTATTTTGCCATGAATGGGAGGATACATGCGGTGACGGTACTATTTGTGCATTGGAACTTACAAAGGATTTAAAGGAAGCGGTGGGAGCACCGAGGGAGTTGTTTAAGGCGTCAGACGCGGTACCCGCGGTAACGAGTTTTCATCATCCGCAAAAGGGAGATATATTTGTAACTGACGGTCCGTTTCTGTTTCGGGATAAAGAAGGAAAGCTTCGTATGATTTGGTCGAGTTTTGCAAAAGGTAATAATTATTGCGTAGCGTTGGCGTCGCCGGAAAACGGAAAATTTTCGGGAGCATGGAAGCCGGAAGAAGAGCTTTTGTTTTCTAAGGACGGTGGTCACGGGATGCTGTTTACGGGACTTGACGGGAAGCGTTATCTGGCGATACATTCTCCGAATGAGACCTTATCGGAACGGCCGAGATTTATCGAAGCAGATATTTAATGAGGAGGAGCTATGCGGGAACAATTGACACAAAAGGATGTAGAGCGCATCGAAAAAGAAATCGAGCATCGTAAGCTGGTGGTACGGAAAGAAGCAATTGAGGCTGTGAAGGAGGCCAGAGCCCACGGTGACTTGAGTGAAAATTTTGAATACCATGCAGCAAAAAAGGATAAAAACAAGAATGAAAGCAGAATCCGATACTTGGAGCGGATGCTTAAGACGGCAGAGATTATATCAGAGGAATCCGCACCGGATGAGGTGGGACTGAATAATACAGTGACGCTTTATTTTGAGGAAGATGACGAATGTGAGGATTTCCGTCTTGTGACATCGATTCGAGGGAACTCACTGAAAAATCTGATTAGTATCGAATCTCCTCTCGGAAAAGCAGTATACGGAAAGAAGCTCGGAGACCGTGTGCTTGTTCCGGTGGGCGATGGCGGCGGATATTATGTGGAAATTCGCGGAATTGAGAAAACCGGTGACGACGGAAGTGATACCATCCGGTCCTATTAATTCGCGGAGCCGGTATACGGGCAGCCTTCGCTAAATTGCAGAGGGTATACTTGAATTTTGCACGTTACTATGGTATACTGTTTAAGTATGGACAAATGCTCCGAAGATTAATGGAGGTAAGAATGAACAACAGTTATGTGATTTTGAGCGGTGCAACGTTTGATTTGCCGCAAAGTGTCATTGAGGAATATGGTCTGGAAGTGATTCCCATGAATGTCAGACTGGGGGAACAGGATTATCTGTACCATCCCGATGAGAAAGAATTATCCTGTAAGGAGTTCTATTCCAGACTGCGAGCAGGAGAGGAATCCGTTACGAGCCAGATTACCCCTGTGGTTTTTAAGGAAGTGTTCAGCAGGTTTCTGAAGGAAGGAAAGGATATTCTCTATATTGCGTTTTCCTCCGGACTGAGCGGTACGTACAATTCGGCACGCCTGATGGCGGATGAGCTTATGGAAAAGTATCCGGAACGAAGAATTGTATGTATTGACTCCTTATGCGCTTCCGTAGGTGAGGGACTGCTTGTGTATCTTGCCGGAAAATTACGCATGGAAGGAAAAAGCTTTGATGAAGTGGTAGAATGGGTGACAGAGAACCGCGCAAGAATCTGTCACTGGTTTACTGTTGATGATTTGATTCATTTAAAGCGGGGCGGACGGTTAAGCGGCTTTGAAGCGGCAGTCGGTACTGCGCTGAAGATTAAGCCGGTGCTCAGTGTGGACCCTGAGGGCAAGCTTACCGTAGTTGCCAAAGTGCGTGGCGTGAAAAAGGGAATGGACTATTTGAGAGAACGCCTGCTCAATGACGGAATTAACACAAGAGAGCAGACGGTAATTGTCGGTCATGCAGATTCGCCTGAGGTGGCAGAGCAGCTTAAGGAGCAGTTGCTTTCCGAAAATCTTGTAAAGGAAGTTATTATCTCAAATGTGGGACCGATTATCGGTACTCATGTCGGAAGTGGCATGTTCGCACTGGTATTTTTGGGAGAGAATTATAAATTTTAATAAAGAAAGGAAAGGAACTATGTATTCTTTTGAGGAAGTAATGAGAGCCGATGCAGATGTGGCAAAGGCAATGGATCTGGAACTCGGACGTCAGAGAAGCCATATTGAGCTGATTGCATCCGAGAATTTTGTCAGCAAGGCTGTTATGGCAGCAATGGGCAGCCCGTTAACCAACAAGTATGCGGAAGGGTATCCGGGAAAGCGTTACTATGGCGGCTGTGAGTTTGTTGATGTAGTAGAAAATCTGGCAATTGAGCGTGCAAAGGAGTTATACGGATGCACCTATGCCAATGTACAGCCACATTCCGGTGCACAGGCGAACATGGGTGTTTTCTTTGCTCTGTTAAAACCGGGTGATACGGTAATGGGGATGAATCTTGCCCATGGCGGACATCTTTCACACGGGAGTCCTGTGAATTTCTCCGGCTCCTATTTTAACATTGTACCGTACGGCGTAAATGATGACGGCTATATTGATTATGATGAGGTGCTTCGCATTGCAAAGGAAGCAAGACCGAAGATGATTATTGCAGGTGCCTCGGCATATGCGAGAAAGATTGATTTTAAGAGATTTCGTGAGATTGCGGATGAAGTTGGTGCATATCTTATGGTAGATATGGCTCACATTGCCGGTCTTGTTGCCGGTGGCGTTCACGAGAGCCCGATTCCGTACGCACATGTGACAACGACAACAACCCATAAGACCTTGCGCGGACCGCGCGGTGGTATGGTACTTTCTTCTGCGGAGTTCGCGGAAGAGCATAAGTTAAACAAAGCCTTCTTCCCTGGAATTCAGGGTGGTCCGCTGATGCATGTGATTGCTGCAAAGGCAGTTTGCCTGAAAGAAGCACTTTCTCCGGAGTTCAAGCAGTATGCAAAGAATATTGTGACGAATGCACAGGCGCTTGCATCTGCGCTGGTTGCAGAGGGCTTCCGACTGGTATCCGGTGGTACGGATAATCATCTAATGCTTGTTGATTTACAGAGCAAGGGGATTACCGGAAAGGAAGCAGAAAAGCTGCTGGATTCCGTTAATATTACCTGTAATAAGAATGCGATTCCGAATGATCCGGCATCTCCGTTTGTTACGAGCGGTATCCGTCTCGGTACGCCGGCAGTTACGACGCGCGGACTGAATACGGAGGATATGAAACAGATTGCAAAGGCAATTGCACTTACTGTGGATAAAAAGGAAGCAACGGATGAGGCAAAGGCAATTGTTGAGGCAATTACGAAGAACTATCCGATGTATGAATAGTTAACTTAATACTTACATGAAAGGTAGGGATACATATGGGATTAATACAGGCAATTAAGGCAGCAGGAAAGGATGTATTGGGCGATGCATGGCGCGAATACTTCTACTGTGATTCCATGGATGACGACACTTTGATGGTGAAAGGCCAGAAGCGTATTTCCGGTAAATCCTCCAATCGAAACGGTGCTGATAATATTATTTCCAACGGTTCCATCATTGCCGTAAACGAAGGGCAGTGTATGTTAATCGTAGAGCAGGGAAAGGTTGTGGATGTCTGTGCAGAACCGGGAGAATTTGTTTATGACAAATCCACAGAACCGACGATTTTTTACGGAAGTCTCGGAACAAGTATTTTAGATACCTTCAAGACAGTCGGAAAGCGTTTCACCTTTGGTGGAGATACTGCAAAGGACCAGAGAGTTTACTATGTGAATATTAAGCATGTCTCCGGAAATAAGTTCGGTACACCGCAGCCGATACCGTTCAAGGTTTGCTATCCGGAAATCGGCATCAATAATATGACGGTAATGCTTCGGTGTAACGGTGAGTATACCTTCCAGATTAAGAATCCTTTGCTCTTTTACCAGGTAGAGGCCGGCAACGTTGCTGACGAGTATAATAAAGCGGATTTGGTACAGAACACCTTACGTCCGGAATTTGTCAGAGAGCTTCGCCCGGTGCTTGGAGAGTTTGGTGTAAAGGGAATCGGATATGAGGAGCTGACATTCCATGCGAATGAAATCTGTGAAAGTCTGCAGAACCGTCTTTCCGAAAAGTGGACAGCACTTCGTGGTATCGAGCTTGTCAGTCTTGATTTATCCGCAACGATTCCGGAAAGTGATCTTGCGGAAATTCAGAAGTATCAGAAGCTGCAGTACTACAATAATACTGCAAACGCAGCCGGCGCTCTGGTAGAGAGCCAGGCTGAGGCTATGAAGAATGCAGCGAATAATCCGGGTGGAGCAATGATGGGCTTTATGGGGCTTAATATGGCACAGCAGTCCGGTGGAGCAAATGCACAGAATCTGTTTGCGATGGCTCAGCAGCAACAGCAGCAACCGGCGCAGCCGGCGGCTTTTTCGGCGGCCGGAACTCAGCCTGCTTCTGCAGATAGCTGGACCTGTCAGTGCGGTGCGACAAATACCGGAAAATTCTGTACGGAATGCGGTACCCCGAAGCCGGCAGACGGCTGGACCTGTTCCTGCGGTGCGGTAAACAAGGGAAAGTTCTGTATGGAATGCGGTGCAAAAAAACCGGAGGGCGCTCCGCTTTATCGTTGTGATAAGTGTGGCTGGGAGCCGGAAGATCCGATGAATCCGCCGAAGTTCTGTCCGGAGTGCGGCGATCCGTTTAACGATGCAGACAGAACGAACTAAATAAGTATTACAAGGCACAGTTTGCAGAGAAATTCTGTCAAAGTGTGCCTTACTTTTCAGGGAGAAAATTATGAAGGAACAAGAAAAAATGGCCGGACAGGAGTATGAATTAAACGCACCGGTGCTTACAGATACCAAAGAAGAAACGGATAAAAAATGTCCGTGTTGCGGCGGTATTATGGATTTTGACCCTGCAACGGGAAAGCTTCATTGTCCGTACTGTGACCATTTAGAAGACATTTTACGGGAAAATGAGGAAGAATCAAGTGCCGAGGAACAGGATTTCCTGAACGAAGAGCTGACCGGAAACTGTGACTGGGGGGTAGAGACAAAGCTTGTTCTTTGTAAGGCATGCGGCGGTGAAATGGTATATGATGCACTGGAGATATCGGGGGAATGCCCGTATTGCGGCTCTAATCAGGTAATGGAGGCAAAGGCGGAGCATACATTGGCTCCGGGAGGCGTCTGTGTTTTTAAGCTGGATGCAAAGCAGGCGGCAGAGAAGTTTAAGAGCTGGCTGAAGAAGCGTTGGTTTTGTCCGAAAGAGGCAAAGAATACGGCAAAACCGAAGGACTTTAAGGGGATTTATCTGCCGTACTGGACTTTTGATACCGATACCAGTACTACGTATTCCGCAGAATACGGTATTAATCGCCAGAAGAGAAATTCCAAGGGAGAGACAGTGACGATGACTGAATGGTATTCGTGTTGTGGTACATACCGGGAATTTATTGATGACCAAGCGGTATGCGGGACCACCAGGCATGAACAGAGCCTGTTAAACGGAATTTTGCCGTATAATACCGCGGATAACAAGAGCTATAAGCCGGAATATGTTGCCGGTTTTGCGTCGGAACGGTATTCCATAGGACTAAAGGAGGCCTGGGAAAAGGCAAAGTCGCTGATATCTACGCGTTTACGCAGAAATATTACCCGTAAAATCCAAACAGAGCATCATGCAGACAGTGTCCGGGCTTTACATATTCAGACAGGATATACAAATATCAAATACAAATATTTGTTGGTTCCGGTATGGATGGCCTGCTTTAAATACAAGGCAAAGATTTATCGCTTTATGGTAAATGGACAGACCGGACGTGTCTCCGGGAAAATTCCGATTTCGCCGTGGAAGGTGTTCCTGACTGTACTTGGCGCAATCGCGGTACTTGGGCTGATGTGGTATATTTCTAACCTGTAAATTCAGATAGATATGCAAATTTGTGCGAGCTGCCGGAGACTTCCTTTAGAATATAAGAACTTGCCGTAAATTATTTCCTTTTAGAGTTATACTTACGGCAAGTTCTTTTTACAATTATTTGATATCCGGCGTTACAGGTGGCAGCGAGTTATTCGGCTGTCATCTGCTTCACGCGGTTAAGAGCGGATTTTACTGCAGGGATACAAAGAATAGCTACAGTGGCAGCTCCCTCAATCAGGATATAGGAGTAGTTATATACAATCGGATAGATAGCGGCGAGTGATTTCGGAAAAGTATCCGGCATATATTCCATCCAGTATAAATAGCCGCCGAGGGTGTGGAATACACCGCGGAGGAAAATACCTAAGAGGTAGCCCTTGAGGAGACCGTTTTTCTTCCCCGCAAAGATACCGGAGAAACCAAGTGCAGTGAATGCAAAGAAATAATCACAGCATACCTGCAACGGTGTCAGAATATAAGAGCCACCGCTCTGAATAAACTGAAGAATGCTGTATGTAAATGCAACCAGTAATCCGGTCTTTAATCCGTACCAGTTACCTACAAGACAGATAAACAGCATACTGAACAACGTTACCGAACCACCCCATGGCAGCTTGTATGGCTGGATGTAGGAAAGTAAAAATGCAAGAGCTAAGCATACTGCGGAGAAGACAAGTTTTTTCGTCTTCCAGTGCGGCTTTGCATTTTCCTTCGGCTTTGCGAGAAATGCAGTGAGAACGATGATAAGTAAAGCCAGAATGGCGCAGGCAATATACCCTGCCGTAGTGAGGACAGCATATCCGTCCTCTTTGAAAACATCAATAAACATAAAAAACCTCCTTGCATACTGCTTAGGAGGGGCCATAAACACCATAGATGAAAATATATGGTCTGCTTCCTTACGTCGGAATTATCCGGACAAGTTATGAGGGTCGGCAGCAACAGCTGCCTCTCAGCAAGGGCTCCCCTAGCGTACTATAATAGTTACGGACAAAGTATACTTTGTTTTATATCTTTTGTCAACTGTGGGATGAAGTGTTTGTTGTTTTTCAGTGGGGAATATGCTAAAATGGAAAACGCTAAAGGGGGCAATGAGTTAGAATGAAACGATGGATTGGAATTTTAATAATAGGTATACTGTTTGTGACCGGATGTAACAAAGCACCGGCCATTCCAAATGAGCCTGTCGCTACCGTGGCACCGTCTCCTACGAAGATGCCGGAGGTTACAGCGACGCCGGTTTCTACGCAAACGCCGAAGCCGACAGCGACGTCGGGACCGGAAAAGGAGCCCTCGGCCGGGCCTTCGAGAATAATTGCCATTGACCCGGGACATCAGGGGAAAGGGAACTATGATAAGGAGCCTGTCGGACCGGGCGCGACGGAGAAGAAGGCAAAGGTTTCTTCAGGAACGCAGGGAAGGACAACAAAGGTACCGGAGCATCAGTTTAATCTCGAACTCTCTTTAAAGCTTAGGGATGCATTGACAGAGGAAGGCTACATGGTCGTAATGACCAGGGAAACGGCAGAGGTGGATATCAGTAATGCAGAGAGGGCTCAGCTCGCAAATGAAGCGAGGGCAGATATTTTTATCCGTATCCATGCCGACGGTTCGGATAATACAGCGGCTAACGGCATTTCGGTGTTGTATCCTTCGGAAAGGAATCCGTATGTTGCAAATCTTTCGGCAGACAGTGAGAGACTGGCACAGTCTGTTTTAGACGGAATGTGCACGGCATCAGGAGCCAAAAGTCGCGGAATTATCGAGAGGGATGACCTTACCGGAACTAACTGGGCACAAATGCCGGTAATTGTCGTTGAGGCTGGCTTTATGACAAATGAAGCGGAAGAAAAGAAATTAATCAATGCAGAGTATCAGAAGCTTCTTGTGCAGGGATTGCTGGAGGGAATCCGTGATTATTTTAAAGATTAAGGAGAATGAAATGCAACAGGAGAAAACAAGAAACATTAAGCTTACCCTGGAATATGACGGCTCCCGCTATGCCGGATGGCAGAAAATGGCAGGGAAAGAGCGGATGGTAACAATACAGGGAAAGCTCGAGGAAGTACTGGAAAAGATGGAAGGGAAACCTGTGGAGGTTATCGGTGCAGCACGTACAGAACCGGGAGCGCATGCCTACGGACAGATTGCCAATTTTCACACTGCCACCGAAATGAGTATGACGGAAATCAAGCAATATCTGAACCGTTATCTGCCGATGGATATTGCTGTGCTGGAAGCCTGCGAGGTACCGGACCGTTTTCATGCTTCTTATCTTGCGAAGGAATTTGTTTACGAATATAAGGTAACAGTAGGAGAGGTTCCGTCGGTGTTTGAGCGGAAATACAACTATTATTGCTTTAAGCGCCCGGATATTGCCAAAATGAAAAAGGCAGCCTCTTATCTGGTCGGGGAACATGATTTTAAGGCGTTTTCCGACAACCGGAAGATGAAGAAGTCCACGGTACGTATCATGAAGGAGGCTTCTGTGTACGGAGATGACAGAGAAATCTTATTTACCTTTGTCGCAGATGATTTCTGGCCGCATATGGTGCGGATTCTGGTAGGGACTCTTCTGGCGGTTGGACGCGGGGAAACGGAGCCTGAGGCTGTGGAGCGTCTTTTGGTAACCGGAGAACGTGAGGCAGCCGGAGAGACAATCGAAGCAAGAGGACTTTTTCTCTCCGAGGTAAGGTATGATACTTTAGGAAAGGATTCGGTGAAATAGGATGAAGCTATTAATTCAGAACGGCTATGTGATTGACCCGGCGAGTGGGCGTGAGGGAGTATATGATATTCTGACGGACGGAGAACGGATTGTACGTATTGCGGAGAAGATTACAGCACAGGAAGCCGGAGCAGACCGTGTGATAGATGCGACGGGAAAGCATGTACTACCGGGATTTATTGATTTACATGTTCATTATCGTGAGCCGGGTCTGGAATATAAGGAGACGATAGCTACCGGTTCGGCGGCGGCAGCGGCAGGTGGCTATACTACAGTCTGTCCGATGCCGAATACAAGGCCGGTAACGGATTGCGCCGAAGTGGTTGAAACGGTATTAGAGAAGGCAAAGAAAGCAGGAAAAGTACGTGTGCTTCCGGTAGGTGCGGTTACTATCGGTCAAAAGGGAACGGAGCTTTCCGATATCGCAGGACTTGCAAAGGCAGGGGCGGCAGCAGTTTCAGAGGACGGAAAATCTGTGATGAATCCGGCATTATATGCGGAAGGAATGCGCCTTGCAAAAGAAGCGGGGCTTCCGGTGTTTGCACACTGTGAGGAGATTTCTCTTGTACGGGGCGGTGTTATGAATGCCGGTGCAAAAGCAAAAGAGCTTGGACTTCCGGGAATTACCAACGCAGTAGAGGATATTATTACCATGCGTGACATTCTGCTGGCAGAGGAAACCGGGGCAAGGCTCCATCTGTGTCATTGCTCGACAAAATACAGCGTGGATTTTGTGCGCTTTGCGAAGGAAAAGGGAATTGCAGTGACTGCCGAGGTGTGTCCGCATCATTTTGCGATGTGTGATGAGGATATTACGGCAGATGATTCAAAGTTTAAGATGAACCCGCCGTTACGTGGAAGAGAGGATGTTGCTGCATTGATTGCAGGACTTCTTGACGGGACAATGGAAGTAATATCCACGGACCACGCCCCGCATTCCGCGGAAGAAAAGAGCGGTTCCATGATAGGTTCTCCGTTTGGAATCGTCGGTTCGGAGACCGCATATGCGCTTAGCAATACCGTGCTTGTGAAGCAGCATGGCATGACACCGATGCAGCTGGCAGCCTGTATGAGCTATCATCCGGCGAAGGTACTCGGCAGGGAAAAAGAAATCGGCAGTCTGTCTGAGGGATATTATGCAGATATTGCAATTGTTGCACCGGATGAGGAATATACGATTTGTCCGGAGGAATTCCGTTCCAAGGGGAGGAATACTCCGTTTGGCGGTCGGAAGGTGAAAGGAAAGGTTTATATGACTATTTGTGCGGGAAAGGTAACTTTCGAGCGATGATTTGTCAAGCTCGGAAGTGTGGCAGTATCCTGCTTAATGGGCTTGCATGATGAGAGTTTCTATGCTAAAATGTACGTTAAAGAATTATGAAAGTTGCTTAGACTTGGCAAAGAAATGGAGCTTACTATGGTAAAAGAACTGATTACAAAGATTCAGAAGACAAATGCACCGATTGTTGTAGGACTGGACCCGATGCTTTCTTATGTTCCTGCACAGGTAAAGGAGAAGGCATTTGCTGAATTCGGTGAGACACTGGAAGGTGCTGCAGAAGCAATCTGGCAGTTTAATAAGGCAATTGTGGATGCTACCTATGATTTGATTCCGGCAGTGAAGCCGCAGGTGGCAATGTATGAGCAGTTTGGTATTCCGGGGCTGATTGCATTTAAGAGGACTGTGGAGTACTGTAAGGAAAAAGGGCTCGTTGTTATCGGTGATATTAAGCGCGGTGATATCGGTTCTACCTCTGAGGCTTATGCAGTAGGACATTTAGGTAAGGTAAGCGTGGGAAGCAAGACTTACTATCCGTTTGACGAGGATTTTGTTACTGTAAATCCGTACCTCGGAAGTGATGGTGTCAATCCGTTTGTAAAGGTTTGTAAGGAAGAGAATAAGGGTCTGTTTATTCTTGTTAAGACCTCGAATCCGTCCAGCGGAGAATTCCAGGACCGCCTGATTGACGGCAGACCGCTCTATGAATATGTAGGTGAAAAGGTAGCCGAATGGGGAGCTAATTGTATGGATGGTGACTACAGCAACATCGGTGCGGTAGTAGGTGCAACCTATCCGGAGATGGGAAAAGTACTGCGTAAGATTATGCCGAAGAGCTTTATTCTTGTACCGGGCTATGGCGCACAGGGTGGCAAGGCAGCAGATTTGGTGCATTATTTCAATGCCGATGGTCTTGGTGCGATTGTAAATTCCTCCCGTGGTATTATTGCGGCCTATAAGCAGGAGGCATATGCGAAGTTTGGAGAGGCAAACTTTGCAGACGCATCCAGACAGGCAGTGATCGATATGCGTGAGGATATTGCCGGAGCACTCGGAAAGTAAAAACCTGTAACTACAAAGAGTTCGCTGCAGCTTTTAAGTTTTACTTCCCGGAACGGAAGAATAAATGCTTTGCGTTCGAAGGTATTTTAAGCATTTTTCTTTCGGCTCTTTTTGATAAAGATGAATAGAATGATTCCGCCGAAGAGTACCGGCAGCAGTATTTGCTTATAGCGTTCATAGTAACCGGAAACAGCGCCCCAGTTGTCCTGAAGAAAATAGCCGAGGGATAACAGGGCGCTGTTCCATAGTGTAATCCCTAAAAGTGAGTATGGGAAATATACCGACGGGGACTGTCCCGCAGCACCGGCGACAAAGGCAATATAGGTGCGGCACAGCGGAATTACTCTGCCGATACAGACAGCACCGGCACCGTATTTTGTGAATTTTGCGCGGGAGGAATCGATGGCACGTTTGCTTTTGGGAAATCTATCTATCAGCTTTGACAGAATCGCTTCTCCTCCGAGACGTCCTGCCAGGTAGCACAGACCGGTTCCTAAAAGACCTGCGAGTACAGATAGCGGAAGCAGAAGAAAGAATGAGACATCCTCTGCACGGGCGATAGCACCGGAAAAGGGCAGTACCAGTTCACTGGAAATCGGAAAGCAGGCATATTCTAAAAAAATGATCAGAATCATGGCAAAGATGCCATAGCGGTCAAATAGTGAAAAAATCGATTCCATAAGCGTCCTTTCTATTTGTTTATTTTCGCATTAGTTTCTTTATTAACTCAAATTTTGCCCGATCGGCAGGTGATAAATCCGACAGTAAGGTAGACATCAGAAAGGTGCTTTCTTCCTGTGTGAATTGTATACCGAGTGCCTTCATGCGTGCCTGGGCTTTTAGAAGAAGAGGTAACATGGCATCTCCCGGTGTATTATTTGCATCGTTTACTATCTCAGCGATTAATGCCTGCTTGGCAGGGGAGAGCTTTTGATATTCAGGTAAATCTTTTAATTTTTCAGGACTCATACATACTCCTATTTGCAAAATCTCTTCTATCATCTTATGTATGGCTACGATTCATTATGCATAAGTTCTTCATAAATCTTTTTCTGTTCCGGCGTCAGAAATGCGGATAAATTATCGAAAAGTGTGTCGGATCCCGCATCGTCCGGGTTAGCGGAGCGTGTGTTGTCACATTGCAGGCTGTCAACCGATGCTGCACCGGAAAGGGGGGAATCGTCCGGTACACTGTCAGACTGCAGAATATCAGAAGGAGCAGTGACCGGTTCGGCATCAGGCAACGGAGACTTTGTTGAAGCTTTATCGGAAGCGGGCTCTTTGGTCTGGTCTGCTTCCGGAGTCTTTGGAGCGGTCTCTTTGGCAGGAGATGTACCGGTGAAACCGGATAACATGGAGGCAAGTAAGTCCGGAGAAAGCCCGCCAAAGGCAGTAAGAAGCTCGGCGAGACCGTTGCCGCCGGGACTTCCTGCGCCGGAAAAGAGTCCACTCATGTTACCGGGCGGGGAAGCATCACCATTGCCGGTCTGCAGGACAGAAAATAATCCGGGGAGTATGTCTTTATATGCATGGTAAAACTGGAAGGCCTGAAAGAGACTTGCAATGGTAGATAGTAAGGGCATGTGAAACAGCTTGCCGTAGAAGGAAAGGGAGCGCATCATAGTGTCCTTGTCCGAGATAAAAGCCTCCATTCCGGACAGACCGGAGAGTGGAGGCATGGACGGGAAGGTTCTTATTTTTTTTAGCTCGGTCAAATGATAGACAAAGGAGGCAAGCGGCCGGTAGTCTTCCTGCAGACAGGGGAGAACGGCAAACAGAAGTGCCCCCAGTTCGGTGGAAGGAGGCAACATCGGTGGAAAAGAAGAATCCTGATTCATAACGTCTCCTTTCAAAACGGCAGGAGTTTCCGTGTGAAATAGGAAACATATTTGCAATAGTATATGCACGGATAAGGAAGAAAAGAAATAGCAAATACGAGAATTGTTCATTTTCTTATATAAATGAATACTTCTTATATAGATTAGCAGGAAGAAATATGCTATAATAAGATATAGGTGTAACACTTGAATGAAGCGTATCAGACGAAGGGAAGGACTATGTTATGAGTTTAAAAAAAGCATATGAGCAATACTTTAAAATGGGGACCTCTGTTTCAGTTTTTGATATGAAGTCAGAGAGAGCAAAGGAAGAGCTGGTAAAGCATTACAGCAGTATGACCGCAGAAAATGAAATGAAGCCGATGTTTCTATTGGATAAGGAGACAACCCTTGCAAATCCGGAAAAATATAATTTGCAGCCGGCGATGAAATTTGATTCGGCAGTCAAGTATCTGGAATTTGCCAGAGAAAACGGAATCGCACTTCGCGGACATACTCTTGTTTGGCACAACCAGACACCAATCTGGTTCTTTAAGAAGGGGTATCAGGACAATTGGGATGCTCCATGGGCAGACCGTGAGACAATGCTCGCCAGAATGGAATGGTATATAAAGAGCGTTTTAAACTTTGTTCAGACAGAGTACCCGGGAGTGATTTATGCCTGGGATGTTGTAAACGAGGCAATCGAAGAGAAGGCTGAGGAGGGCTGGAGAAAACGTTCTCCTTGGTATCAGACGGTAGGCGAGGACCTGGTATTGCAGGCATTTCGGTTTGCCAGAAAATATGCGGCACCGGGAGTTAAGCTGTTTTACAACGACTATAATACATTTAATCCGTTTAAGCGGAAGACGATTTTAGAGTATATTGTAAAGCCGTTAATGGAGGAAAAGCTGATTGATGGTATCGGTATGCAGACCCATCTCATTTTGAAGGAATGTGACCGAGACCTGGTTCAGTACGAAGAGACGCTGAAGTGCTTTGGTGCCACCGGTCTTGAAATTCATTCCACGGAGCTTGATATTCATAATGCGGACCCGTCTGAAGAGGGGCTAAATAAGTTGGCTGATGTCTATCGAAAATTGTTTAGTCTTTATGTTAAGGCTAAGAAGGAGGGCACTGCCAATATTACCTGTGTAACCTTTTGGGGAATGAAGGACGACGTCAGCTGGCTGACAGGATTCCGTAAGGAGAGAAGCTATCCGTTACTGTTCGGTGATAACTGGGAAGAAAAGGAAGCGTATCATACTGTATTACAGGTGGCTGAAGAGGCTTCCAGGTAAGTGCTTAATTAGTTTCGGTTTTAGGAAACACGCAAGAAATTGATGCTTTCTTAGAAATAACTTGACAAATTCTGAGTATCCTGCATATAATGAAGAGAGTTAAGAAACGCAGTGAAGAAAAGAGTAGCCTGGAGTAGCGGCATCAGAGAGGAACTGTCATCGGCTGAAAGCAGTTCCGGCAGAAGTTCCCGGTGAAGTGCATTTCGGAGCGGACGGGTGAGCGCAGAATGCGGGTAGCCTTGTACGGCGGCAGTCGTTATCATGCAAAGAGGCAGGAGACGTGTTTTCACGGCTCTTGTAAAAGTTGAGTGGAACCGTGTAGTATGCACCTCATCCTGGGATGGGGTGCTTTTTTCGCGTAAGCAAAGTGAGTGGGAAGCGCGAAGCGAAAGTGGAATCCGTAACCTAAGGGAGGGCTTTATGGGCTTTATTCAATATGTGAAGGAAGAAATGCAGGTAATTAAGGAGCGGGATGCTGCTATAAAAACCTCATGGGAGGTATTTTTGTATCCGAGCTTCCGGGCGATATTAAGACATCGAATTGCACATTATTTATATAAGAAAAAGCATTATTTTCTGGCCAGATGGTATTCACAGCGTACAGCAAGAAAGACAGGAATTGAGATTCATCCGGGCGCGCAGATTGGCAAGGGACTGTTTATTGACCACGGGCATGGAGTGGTAATCGGTGAGACAGCAATTATCGGAGATAATGTGACCTTGTATCAGGGGGTGACTCTCGGGGGTACCGGAAAGGAACAGGGAAAGCGCCACCCTACCATCGGAGATAATGTTATGATTAGTGCCGGTGCAAAGGTACTCGGTTCTTTTACGGTAGGGGAGAATTCCAAAATCGGTGCCGGTTCTGTTGTACTAAAAGAGGTTCCTCCGAATTCTACAGTTGTAGGCGTTCCGGGAATTGTAGTGAAGCGGGATAATGTAAGAATTCCGAGAGAGGATTTGGATCAGGTACATCTTCCGAACCCGGTTATGATGGAAATCGACAGGCTACAGCAGGAGAATAAAGCACTGCGGGAACGTCTGGAGGAGCTTGCTTCAGAGATTGAAAAACAATGAGGCTTTGAAAGCTTTGAGGGAAAACAAAAGAAAAATTTTAAAAAAGTAATCAGAAAAATGACAAAAACGAACAAAATGAGAAGGAGAATCCCATGGAAAACAAATTTCAGCTGTTTAATACATTAACAAGAAAGGTAGAACCGTTTGTTCCGAATGAGGATGGTAAGGTTAAAATGTATACCTGCGGACCGACCGTGTATCATTTTGCACACATTGGTAATCTGCGCAGCTATATTATGGAGGATGTGCTGGAGAAATCGCTCCGTTTTGCCGGATATGACGTAAAACGTGTTATGAACATTACGGATGTCGGTCATCTCTCCAGTGATGCGGATACCGGTGAGGACAAGATGTTAAAGGGAGCAAAAAGAGAAAATAAGTCAGTAATGGAAATCGCAAAGTTCTATACGGACGCCTTTTTCTCGGATTGCGGCAAGTTAAATATAAAAACACCTGATGTAGTGGAACCGGCAACGAACTGTATTTCCGAATTTATTCACATGGTAGAAGTGCTGTTAGAGAAGGGATATGCATATGAGGCAGGCGGTAATATTTATTTTGACACCGCAAAGTTAGACGACTATTACGTGTTCTCCAGCCAGAGTGAAAAAGAGCTTTTGGTCGGCGTGCGCGATGATGTGGAACAGGATGAGAACAAAAAGAATAAGAGTGACTTTGTACTCTGGTTTACAAAGTCAAAGTTTGATGCCCAGGAGTTAAAGTGGGACAGCCCGTGGGGCGTAGGATATCCGGGCTGGCATATTGAGTGCTCCGGCATTTCGATTAAGCATCTGGGAGAATATATGGACATTCATTGCGGAGGGGTGGATAATATTTTCCCTCATCACACCAATGAGATTGCACAAAGTGAAGCCTATCTCGGCCATAAGTGGTGTAATTACTGGTTCCATGTACACCATCTCAATGACCGTTCCGGAAAGATGAGTAAGTCAAAGGGGGACTTCTTAACAGTGTCTCTTTTAGAGGAAAAAGGCTATCATCCGCTGGTATATCGTATGTTCTGCTTACAGTCCCATTACCGTAAGCCGTTGGAGTTTTCTTATGAAGTGCTTGATCAGGTTGCCGCTGCATACCAGAAGCTTGTTAAGCGTATTGCGGGACTGGATAAGAACGGCGAAATTGATGTTGCGAAAAAAGCCGTATACCATGAAAAATTCCTGGAAGCACTTGCAAATGACATCAATACGTCCAGTGCGCTGACGGTTGTATATGATGTATTAAAGGATGATATGAACGGTGCAACAAAGTATGCACTGGTGGAAGAGATGGACTATGTACTGGGGTTGAATCTTACGACGGGAGAAGCGGAAGCCGGAAAGGCTGCAGGTACTGCGGCAGGAGGAGCCGATGATGAACTGACGGCATTTATTCTTGCAAAAATAGAGGAACGTAAGGAAGCAAAGAAGGCAAAGGATTTTGCAAAGGCAGATGCAATTCGTGAGGAGCTTCTGGCAAAGGGCGTTGCTATTAAGGATACGAGAGAAGGCGTGGTATGGGAACTGGTATAGAACCGGAAAGACCGGATAATATGACGACAGCCGGAAACCGGGAGAACGAGTCTGTAGCTCAGGAGATGAAAGAATCCCTGTGTCACCGGATTTGCGGGACGTTTTCATTGCCGGAGCAGGAGGCAAAGCAGTATTCTCCGCTGAATCTGGCCTATATCGGAGATGCGGTATATGAGGTGATTATCCGTACCATTCTTCTGGAACGGGGAAATGCTCCGGTAAATGTGCTGCATAAGCATGCCAGCAGACTGGTAAGAGCAGAGGCACAAAAGGATGCTTATTACCGGATGAAGGATTTGTTGACGGAAGAGGAACTGTCGATATTTCGACGGGGAAGAAATGCCAAATCCTATACCAGTGCAAAAAATGCCACGATTGGGGATTACCGGGTAGCAACCGGGTTTGAAGCACTGTTTGGATACTGGTATCTGACAGGGCAGACAGAACGGATGCTTTGCATGGCAAAGGCCGGAATGACGGAGGAAGAGAAGAATGCGGTATGAAGAATTGACAATTGAAGGCAGAAATGCGGTTATGGAAGCTTTCCGGTCAGGTAAAACCATTGACCGTCTGTTTGTACTGGAAGGAAACAGAGAGGGTGCCATGAGCACCATATTGAAGGAAGCAAAAAAGCAAAATGCAGTGGTATCCTTTGTAAAGAAGGAACGACTGGATCAGATGTCTTCTACAGGGAAGCACCAGGGAGTCATTGCATATGCGGCAGCCTATGAATATGCGGAAGTAGAGGATCTTCTGGCGATTGCAAAGGAAAAAGGTGAGGCACCGTTTCTGGTTCTGCTGGACGGAATTGAGGACCCGCATAATCTGGGGGCGATTATCCGGACAGCGAATCTGGCAGGAGCGCATGGCGTGATTATTCCAAAGAGGCGCGCGGTGGGACTTACGGCCACGGTTGCAAAAACCAGTGCCGGAGCATTGAATTATACCCCTGTGGCAAAGGTGACAAATCTTGCGCAGACGATGGATGAGTTAAAGAAAGCAGGAGTATGGTTTGTTTGTGCAGATATGGACGGTGAGGTGATGTACCGCCAGAATCTGACCGGACCGATAGGTCTTGTCATTGGAAATGAGGGAGAAGGAGTCAGCCGTCTTGTAAAAGAAAAGTGTGATTTTGTGACTGCAATTCCGATGAAAGGTGATATCGACTCCCTGAACGCTTCTGTCGCTGCAGGAGTACTGATGTATGAAATTGTACGCCAGCGTCTGGGATAGTACATCTTATGTAACCGGCCGGCTCCGGGAAACGGAGCGGAAGAAAACGGAACAGATTCCGGAGCATATGCTGTCCGGGGAAGACGTATAAGGAGGAAAAGGATGGGGAAACAGGGACTGGAACAGCCGACCGATACAAAGGTGCAGAGTGAGGAAGAGGAGCTGCTTTTCCGGTGTCAGGCAGGAGACAACGATGCCATAGAGGAAATGCTGAACCGATATAAGAATATGGTCAGGAGTAAAGCAACGGCATTATATCTGGTTGGTGCGGACAAGGAAGACCTGATTCAGGAGGGAATGATTGGGTTGTTTAAGGCAATCCGGGAATATAAGCCGGAACGGAACGACTCTTTTGCGGCGTTTGCGGGGCTTTGTATTACAAGACAGATGTACTCTGCAATTAAAGCATCCAATACCAAAAAAAACCAACCGCTTAATAATTATATTCCATTTGATGTGTATGCATTTGCCGAGGATTCCGAACCGGGCGGAAAAAGTTCGAATACCTATGAGGCAATGGGGTACTGGCAAAAGAATCCGGAGGAGTCGGTCATTGACAGAGAGTATGCGGTGCAGCTGGAGGAAGAAGTGCTTTTGGCACTGAGCCGGATGGAACGGCAGGTGTTACTGTATTATGCGTCGGGAATGCCGTATCAGGAGATTGCCCGGGTGATGGAAAAGGACCCCAAATCCATTGATAATGCATTGCAGCGGATTCGGAAGAAGCTGAAAACGGTGCTTGCGATAAAATCGGGAATGTGATAAAATAGAACAGGGATTTTACTGTGCATTGTAAGGGTGAATAACTTCACCCTTTTTTCGATTGCCGGCAGAAAAAGGAGATAGATTATTATGTTGAATATTGTTTTATTAGAGCCGGAGATTCCGGCGAATACCGGAAATATCGGGCGTACCTGTGTGGCGACAGGGAGCCGTTTACATTTAATTGAGCCGTTAGGCTTTGATATATCGGAAAAAGCCGTACGTCGTGCCGGTATGGATTACTGGAAGGATATTGATTTGTGTGTGTATAAAAATTACGAAGAATTTCTTCTGAAAAATCCGGGAGCGCGTCCTTTTATGGCAACAACAAAGGGACAGAGACTCTATTCGGAGGTTTCCTTTGAGGAAGATGCCTATCTTATGTTTGGCAAGGAGAGTGCCGGAATTCCGGAAGAAATCCTTATGAAGGATAAGGAGAGATGCATCCGGATTCCGATGTTAGAGCGGATTCGTTCCCTAAATCTTTCGAATTCGGTTGCGATTGTGACGTATGAGGCACTGCGTCAGCATGGCTTCTCACATATGCAGATGCAGGGCGAGCTTCATCATCACAGCTGGAGTGAGGTAGGCGGAAAATAAAAGTAGTTGTTGGAATGATAAGAGGTATTTATTATGGTGAGTGTAAATGAAAAAGCATTGCGTACGTTAGAGTACGGGAAAATAATTGAACGGTTGCAGCAATATGCCGGTTCGGAGCCGGGAAGAAGGTTGTGTGCCGAATTAAAGCCGCAGACAGAACTTTCCAAAATTCTGGAGCTGCAGAAAGAGACATCCGATGCACTGGCTCGTGTATTTCAAAAGGGCAGTCTCTCTTTTCATGGCCTTCCGGATATCGGTGGGACGATTAAGCTGCTGGAAGTAGGCTCCTCCCTGCTTGCCGGCGAGCTCCTAAAAATCAGTTCGGTACTGACCGCCACGCTTCGGGTAAAGCAGTATGGTATGAGCGGTCAGGAGGAAAGAAACGATTCCCTGACCGAGCGTTTTACTCTGTTGGAGCCTATGGTTGCATTGAATAATGAGATTCAGCGCTGCATTTTGTCGGAGGAGGAAATTGCCGACGATGCAAGCGCGGGGTTAAAGCATATACGTCGTCAGATGCGACTGATGAATGACAAAATACGGGAACAGCTTGCTTCCATTGTAAACAGTCAGGATAATAAGCTGATGCTGCAGGATGCACTGGTTACGATGCGGGACGGCAGATATTGTCTGCCGGTAAAGCAGGAGTATCAGAGTAAGTTTTCCGGTATGATTCATGACCGTTCTTCAAAGGGCTCTACCGTATTTATGGAGCCTATGGCTATTGTGAAGCTGAATAACGAGCTGGCGGAGCTGGCGGAGCAGGAGAAGATAGAAATCGAGAAGATTCTGGCAGAGCTTTCTGCGTATGCCGCAGAGCATGTCGAAAATCTGTCGTATAATATGAAAACCCTGACAGAGCTTGACTTCATTTTTGCCAGAGCTGTTTTGTCAAAGGGAATGAAGGGAACCGAGCCGAAATTTAATGAACGGGGCTATATTAATATAAAAAAGGGCCGGCATCCGTTAATCGATCCGCACAAGGTAGTTCCGATTGATATTTATCTGGGCGGTGAGTTTTCTCTTCTGGTGATTACCGGTCCCAATACAGGTGGTAAAACGGTATCCTTAAAGACGGTAGGACTGTTTACTCTGATGGGGCAGGCAGGACTGCACATTCCGGCGTTTGACGGTTCGGAGCTTGCAGTGTTTCAGGATGTATTTGCGGATATCGGTGATGAGCAGAGTATTGAGCAGAGCCTGAGTACCTTTTCGTCTCATATGACCAATACGGTGTCCATTTTGTCAAAAGCAGATGCAAACTCACTGGTGCTGTTTGATGAGCTGGGGGCGGGGACGGACCCGACGGAAGGTGCTGCATTAGCCATGTCAATCTTACTGTCGCTGCACCGGAAAGGGGTTCGTACCATAGCAACGACACATTACAGTGAGTTAAAGGTATTTGCATTATCTACGGAAGGGGTATCCAATGCATGCTGTGAGTTTTCTGTCGAAACGCTTCGTCCGACCTACAGACTTTTAATCGGAATTCCGGGGAAGAGTAATGCATTTGCCATTTCGAAAAAGCTGGGACTGTCAGAGGATATTATTGAGGAAGCAAGGAACTTTATCGGAGTGAAAGACCAGAGCTTTGAGGATGTCATTGCAGATTTGGAAAAGAAGCGTCTTGCAACGGAGCGTGATGTTGAGGAGGCTGCAAAGCGCCTTGCGGAGGCAGAGGCACTGAAACAGAAATATGCAGAAAAAAGCGAGCGCCTGGATGCGGCGAAGGAACGTATTTTACGTGAAGCCAACGAGCAGGCCAAGGATATTCTGCAGGAAGCTAAGGATTATGCCGACAGTACCATAAAGAAGTTTAATAAGTGGGAAAAAAGCGGTGCGGGACGCGATATGGAAAACGAGCGGAATGCATTGCGGGAAAAGCTTGGGGAAAAAGAAAATTCGCTTGCGGTAAAGCGAAAGAAGCAAAAGAACCAGAAGGTACTGGCGGCAGATGAGATTAAGGTTGGGGATACCGTGCATGTATTAAGCCTGAATCTTACCGGTACGGTAGCAACTCTTCCGAATGCAAAGGGAGAGCTTTATGTACAAATCGGAGCGTTACGTACTCAGGTCGGTTTAAAGGATATTTCGCCTGCGGAGCCGGAAAAAGAACCGGAACAGAAGGCCAGAACGGAAGTAGGTAAGATAAAGCTGCGCAAGAGCATGAGTATCAGCCCGGAGTGCAACTTAATCGGCATGCGGGTCGATGAAGCGCTTCCGGTACTGGAAAAGTATCTGGATGATGCCTATCTTGCGCACCTGCCGCAGGTAACAATCATCCACGGACGGGGGACCGGTGCATTGCGGGATGCGGTACATCAGTATTTAAAGCGACTGCGTTATGTGAAAAGCTACCGGATAGGCAGCTTCGGAGAAGGAGACCACGGAGTAACTATTGTTGAGTTTTAAAGGAGATAGGGCTATGGCGGTAAAACAAAAAATAATGATTGTGGATGATGACGCAAGTATTGCGGAATTAATTTCGCTATATTTGCGGAAAGAATGCTTTGATACGCTTAGTGTAGAGGATGGAGAAGAGGCAATCAGACAGTTCAAGGAGTATGTGCCGGATTTAATCCTTCTGGACCTGATGCTGCCGGGGATGGATGGATATGAAGTCTGCAGAGAACTCAGAAAGACTTCGAAGGTGCCGATTATTATGCTTTCCGCCAAAGGAGAAGTGTTTGATAAGGTGCTCGGATTGGAACTGGGGGCAGATGATTATATCATCAAACCGTTTGATTCCAAGGAGCTCGTGGCAAGAGTAAAGGCAGTGCTACGCCGGTTTACTCCGGAGACAAACAGTGGGCAGGCAGAGCAGTTCCCGAATGAAAGACAGGGCGAATGTGCGGTTTATCAGGATTTGCTGATTAACCAGACAAACTATGCCGTAACCTATATGGGAAAGCAGGTGGAGATGCCGCCGAAAGAGCTTGAATTGTTGTATTTCCTTGCTTCCCACCCGAATCAGGTATTCACAAGAGAGCAGCTTCTGGATCATATTTGGGGCTATGAATATATCGGAGATACGAGGACTGTAGATGTCCATGTAAAGCGTGTGCGCGAGAAAATCAAGGACCGTGCAAACTGGAGCATTGCAACAGTCTGGGGAATCGGCTACAAATTTGAGGTAAAGAAGGTATGAAAGGAAGTCTGACGAGAAAGCTGATTGCATTTTATATAATCCTTGTATGTTCCCTGTTTTTACTTTTAAATACAGTGGTTGCGGGACTTATGGAAAAAAGCATCATTGCAAAGCGGGAGCAGACAATCTATAAGCAGACAGGAATTATTATCGATGGGTATGTAAGACAGTATTACGATAACCGGATTGTGGTATCCAAGCTGTTAGAAAATCTGGAGCCGGTAGCAGAGCTTCTGGATGCCCGGGTGCTGATTATGTCCTCGTGGGGCAAGGTGGTCGGTGATACCGAACCGTTGGGAAATTCTGTGCTTTTGCTGGAGGAGACAGAGCCCGGCTTTCTGGAAGAAACATTTCACCGGGATTTTTATAATCCAATCATTGTAGCGGAGCCGGTATTGGCGGTTGTGGTTCCGTTGACCTATCAGTACACGGTAAGAGGCTATGTCTGTATGATGGTGCCGATGGAATCCGTAGAACGTGAGGTAGGGGATGCCATCAATGAACTGAACTTGTATTTCCTGGTAGGAATTGTTATCTTATTGCTTGTTTTTCTCGGTATGTACGGATTTTTTGTCGTTCCGTTAAGGCGGACCATTGCTGCTGCAAAAGCTTACTCTATGGGGAATTTTGAAAAGAAGCTGACGATTCATTCGAGAGGAGAATTCAGGGCCTTGGCAGATGTAATCGGGTATATGGGGGACACCATGTACCGGTTCAAGGAATACCAAAGAGAAATTATTGCTAATGTATCGCATGATTTCCGGTCGCCGCTTACCTCGATTAAAGGCTACGCAGAGGCAATCAAGGATGGAACCATTCCGCCGGAGCAGCAGGAGAAATATCTGGATGTGATATTATTTGAAGTAGAGCGGTTAACGAAGCTGACCTCCAACTTATTAACACTAAACACTCTGGATCAGCAGGGGCTGATTTTACAGCCGTCGGAGTTTGATATAAACGAGATGATAAAAAAGCTGGTCAGAACCTTCGAGGGGCAGTGTAAAAAGAAACGTCTGGTAATCCAGCTGGTTTTTTCTGCAAAAGAGATATTTGTTTCTGCTGACCGTGACAAAATTGCACAGGTACTTTATAATCTGGTAGATAATGCAATTAAGTTCAGTCAGTCAGATGCAGAGATACGCATTACGGTGGAGGAAAAGGGAAGAAAGGCTTTAGTATCCGTAAAAGACACCGGAATAGGTATTCCAAAGGAAGAGCTGACGAAGATTTGGGATCGCTTTTATAAATCGGACAGTTCCAGAGGAAAAGATAAAAAAGGAACCGGCCTGGGCCTTTCGATTGTTAAGGAAATCATGACGGCCCATCAGGAAAATATCAGTGTAATCAGTACGGAGGGTGTAGGAACAGAATTTGTCTTTACGCTTCCGCTGGTTATGGCAGAAGAACTCTAGGGAAGCACGGATTCATTCAGTGCCTCCCTGGAAGCCGCCGGTTTCTTCAGTGCAGATAGAAACGAATGACAGGAAAGTGAGAGCTGTGTCAGGAGGATTGCGAAATGGATGAGAATAAGGATAGCTTACAAGAGGACGAATATCAGGTAATACAGGAAAAGATTGTTCCGAAAAAGAAAAATCCCTGGAAGCGGTTCGGCAAGACTCTTCTTCGGGTTACGGCTTCCGGGCTGGTATTTGGCGTGATTGCCGGAACCACACTTGTATTATCCGGAAAATTTTTAATACAAAGACTGGGATTGGAAAATGCGGTCCGACAGGTGGTTGGAATCGGAAATGATACCCAGGCTCCGGCGCCGACAAGGACGCCGTATCCGACAAAGACTCCTGTACCGACCAACAGTCCCGGTACGACGGATACGCCTGCTCCGACCAGTTTTGTGATTGACGTTCCGGAGATAACGCCGGGAGGACAGATATCGATAGGCGGAGAAAAGGGAGACACCCCCTCGGACAGTGAGACCGGAGAAAAACCGATACAGGGCTTTTTGGAAATGTATTCCGAGATTGCGGGATTGGCGGGTGAATTAAGAAAGTCGCTGGTACAGATTTCAGCAATCAAGGAAGGTGTGGACTGGTTTGAGGAGTCTTATGAAACGACCGGAAATGCTACCGGTCTTTATGTAGGCGATAACGGTCGTGATATGCTTTTTCTGGCGAACCTTGACAGTATTGACGGAGCAACAAAGTTCAAGGTGACATTTGCAAACGGTGATAGTTTTCCGTGTACTATTTACTCGTATGACACCAACTACCGATTGGCAGTGTTGACGGTTCGACTTTCTGCGGTGTCGGAGCTGGAGAAGGAGAACCTTCCGGAGCAGGCAGAGTTTGCTCTGACGGATGTTGAGGTCGGTACTCCGGTCATGGTACTCGGCAATCCGAATGGTCATCTGGGAGCGATGGAACTTGGAATGGTAACAGGAACGGGGCAGGTAGTACAGGTGATAGATGATGAGGTGCTGTACTTTACTACCGGTATAACAAAATATGCCGATGGAGACGGATTTATCTTTAATTTGGCAGGAGAGGTCATCGGGATTATCAGCAATACGCTGAATAAGGGCGAGAAGGGAATAATCACAGCGGCTGCCTTTAGCGGTATGAGGGAAATTCTTGAGGATACCTTAAATAATGTGCCGCGTATCTACTGCGGAATGCGCCTGGAATCGGTGGACACCGTTATGGGCGGCAGATACAGTCTGCCGGAAGGAATCTATGTGACGGAGGTACTCCCGGGCTCCCCGGCAATGTATGCGGGAATTAAGAACGGGGATATCATTACGACAATAGGTATCGTGCCTGTTACGGGGGTACGGCAGTTCTATAAAGAAATATGTTCGGTAGGAGCACAAAGTGTGCGGATTGTAGTGAGCCGTGAAGCAAAGGGCGGACGGAAGGAACAGACGTTATTTATGGTGCCGGAGACAAGACTGCACTAAATGGGACATAGAAGATGGAGGAACACATATGCATTTTTTGAAAGAATTACGCGACGGTGAAATGGTTTCGGAAAACTATTTCTGTAAGCAGAAGCAGACATTACAGACAAAAGCGGGTAAAAACTATTATTCCCTGGTATTACAGGATAAGACGGGGACATTGGATGGAAAGGTCTGGGAGCTGAATGCGGGAATCGAACATTTCGAGGCATTGGACTATATTCGTGTGGAAGGGCAGGTCGTCAGCTTTCAGGGAGCCTTACAGCTGAATATCCGCAGGGTGAGACGTCTTTCCGAGGGTGAATATGAGGTCAGTGATTTTATGCCTTGCACGAAGAAGGATACCGGCGAGATGTACAAGGAATTGTTAGGGTACATTGCATCCTTAAAGGATGCACAGTTTAAACTTCTGGCCGAGAGTTATTTTAAGGAAGACCCGAAGTTTAAGGAGATGTTTTTGTCTCATTCGGCAGCAAAGACGATGCACCATAATTTCGTAGGCGGGTTATTAGAGCATACGGTATCGGTGACAAGGCTCTGCGGATATCTGGCAGAGAATTACCCGGTGCTTGACAGAGATTTACTCATAACTGCAGCGATGTTTCACGATATGGGAAAGCTGGCAGAGATTTCTGCCTTTCCGGAAAATGATTATACCGATGCCGGCCAGCTGTTAGGACATATCTATATCGGTGCGGACTGGCTTTCGAAGCGGATGGATAAGCTTGGCGGATTTACGGTAAAGCGTAAGAATGAGCTGCTGCACTGCATTTTGTCCCACCATGGTGAGCTGGAATATGGTTCTCCGAAGAAACCGGCACTTGCCGAGGCATTAGCACTTAGTATGGCAGACAATCTTGATGCAAAGCTTGCCGGAGTAACGGCATTGTTTGACAGTACGGAGGAGACCGGCTGGCTCGGCTTTCAGAAAATGTTTGAGAGCAATATGAGAAAGACCGGCAGGTAGAGAAAGAATATGACGGGAAGCGGACAGAAGCTGAGACGATTTCCGGAACAGACAATGAAACAGAACAGAGAAAGGAAG
>JAQXOR010000152.1 GCA_029099805.1 Lachnospiraceae bacterium | reverse complement strand
TTTTCACAGGCGATAGAGAATGACTTTATTCTGATGGAGAAATACTCCCGTCAGTGGGGAGTGCCGATTGTAATCGGTGAATTCGGAACAACGACGAAATACTTTGAACCGTCCCTGCGAACGGTGCATGCGGCAAATTATATTGCCAGAGCTGCAGAGCATGGGATTAAGTGTATCTGGTGGGATAACGGAGGAGATTTAGGAATAATCAATCGTACCGATTACAGTAAATCCAATACAGCGATGATAGATGCGTTATTCTCCGGTCTTGCCGGGATGAAATGTGAGCTTCCGAATGAGATTATTCTTGACCATCCGGAGGATTATGTGGACGGAAATGTTAAGGATAAGGAAATTGTTGTGAACCGGTACTGGGGAGCGATAGCTACGGACGAGGACGGAGAAGCAATCGCAATTCCGAAGGGCAGCAAGTGCATGCTGAGTCTGACGGCACAGGGGGAAACGAGTGAAGTATGGCTGGTTAGCGTTGTGTTTTATGATAAAAACGGAGAAATTGTACCGATTTCGACAAACAATGTCTCCAGAACAACGACGACTATAAAAGCTCTTTTCTGGACATGTGATGTGCCGGAGGATGCCTGCTATATCAGGGTATCTATGCATAGTCCGTTTACCAGTATATCCAGAGAAGTGTTTGACCGAAGCCTGCTGGAAGGAAAGCTGAAGCTTTCTATTTCGGTTTTTGATTTGGAGGATGTCAAACTTGACCGGTAGGTAGGGCGGTTTCCCGGAACGACGGATGATAAGAACATGAGAAAAAGATAGATTTTATCGTAAAATCATGATATACTTTTTTTGATTGATTTGCTATATTGTTATTTTACATTGGAAGCATGGAGAATTCGTATGGGACGATTATACAGATTTATTCGGTACAACAATATGAAACTGCTGACGATACAGGCATGGTTGTATTCGGCAGTCTTTCGGTTTCGGATGTTATATACAAGGTCGGACAGACTGCCGCATAAATGGGGACAGGAAGGCGAAGAATCTCCGGAGGAGGCAACCATTGAAGAATACAGATATGCCAAGCGTGTCGCTTATGCGGTAAATCATGTATGTAATAAGACCAAATGGGAAAGTAAATGTCTGGTACGTGCCCTGACAGCGCAAAGGCTGCTGAGAAAGAAAGGGATATCAAGTACATTATATCTGGGCTGCGGTCTGGAAAACGGAGCAATGGTGGCACATGCATGGTTACGGTGCGGGAAGATGTATGTAACCGGCGGTAACGGCTCCGCATATGCAATGGTTGATAAGTTTAGGGCATAAAATGATTAGAGGACGTATTGTTCTTACAAGAAGCTTAGAACAAAAAACAAGTAGGATATAGAAAGTTGGAGAGAGCATATGGCATTAAAGGTTTTATTTGTAGCGTCCTCCGGGGGACACTTAGAAGAAATCTCTCAGTTAAAGAGAATTGCAAGGGAGTTTGACAATGCACTTGTGACGGAGGAAAACGGGTTTGAGGTCAGAAATTTCGGAAACAGACAATACTTTGTTCCGCAGATGAACCGGAAAGAGATATTATTTCTTCCAAAGTTTATCCGGTTGTTTTTTCAGGCTATGCGGATATTAAAAAAAGAGAAGCCGGATGTTGTGATTACAACGGGTGCGTTGATTGCATATCCATTTTGCATTCTTGAGAAGCTGAGACACGGAAAGGTGGTTTATATCGAGTCGTTTGCGAGGGTAAAGGAGCCGTCCCTTTCCGGGAAGCTGATTCATAAGCATACGGATTTATTTATCGTGCAGTGGGAAGATATGCTGGAATATTTTCCGGATGCCGTATTGGGAGGTGGAATCTTTTGATACTTGTTACGTTAGGAACCCAGAAATTTCAGATGGACCGTCTGATTCAGGCGGTGGATCAGCTTGCAGAGAAGGTTTCCGAGGAAATCTTTGTGCAGTCGGGAAATTCCACTTATGTACCGGAGCATTGCCGGTCAAAGAATTTTGTGGACGCGCAGGAGTTCCAGAGGATGATAGAGGATTGCAGCCTTCTGATTACTCATTCGGGGGTAGGAACCATTATGCGGGGAATTTCTGCAGGAAAACCGGTTATAGTGGTGCCGAGGCTTGCAAGATACCACGAACATGTCGATGACCATCAGGTTCAGATTGCGGAGGCGTTTGCCGGTAAAGGCTGTATCCTTTACTGTGACGATCTTGCAAAATTGGAGGATGCGGTTCAAACGGCGCGGACCTGTTCCTTTTCACCCTATCAGGCGCCGGAGAGTAATGTGGAGGATATCATTTTAGATTTTTTACACAGCACGAAATAATGGAGGAAGATGAGATGAGTACCGGCATGGCAAATAATGAAAAGCGTCAGATTTCGTTGTATAGCAATACCAGTCAGGTAATGAATGATGCGATAGACCGAATTGTTGTGGAAATACATAACAAGAAGAAAAAGAACTGGGAGGCACATAAGATATTGCTTACGGGCTGTGCTCCACAGTGCGGGAACACATCAATCTGCATCGGACTGGGGATTTCCTTTGCAACGTCAAAGTGGAGAACCTTGATTGTAGATTGTGACTTAAGAAAAAAGCAGGATATCAAGAAACTAAACGAAAATACCGGGAAAGGGTTGTCGGATTTTCTGGAAAGCGAACAGAGCGAAGAGAATTTTGATTTTAATGAAATTATTTATCCGACCAACGTGGATAATCTGTCCTATATTCCGTGCGGAAAGTTCGCGGCAAGTCCGGCACGTTTGTTTTGCTCCAATGTCATGCAAAATCTTTTGGCATATGTGAATGAGAATTTCGATTATGTTATTTTCGATTTTCCGTCCGTTGCGGTTGTGCCGGATGCACAGATTTTGTTTGGCGAGGTTGATGGAATTGTTCTGGTATCCGCACTGGAAAGTGTAACAAAAAAACAGATCAGAGAGGCAAAGCGCAAGGTGGCGCCGTATGCGGAAAGCTATTACGGGATGATTATTAACAAGATTGAAATGGGTTTGTACCGGAAATATGTCCAGCGTTTTGATTACTATTTCTTTGATAAGAACGGAAATCAAAAGCTTGCGGGAAAGTCCGCAAAGAAGTATAAGAAGCATAGACGCAATGAGAAGAAGGAGGAAACGGAGAATGAACAAAACAGGTAAAAAATTGATTGTATGTCTGAACATACTGATACTTCTGTTGTTTTCTGCATTCGGCCAGACTTCTGCATTTGCGGCAGAAGAGGGTGCAGAGGAAGCAGCTTTGGTATATGTAACAGGCTATGAGGTCTCCGGAAAATCAGTTGCTCCGGGGAGTAATTTTACACTTACATTAACCTTAAAAAACAGTTCCTCCACAGTATCGGCGGAGGATGTTACGGTAAGCATTACCAATCCGGCCGGCGTTGTCCCGGAGTATGGTACGGTAAGTACAGCCCATGTAGGAACTCTTGCAGCCGGTGCGACGAAAAAGGTATCGGTGAAATATACCTCGAATGCCAATGTGAGCGATGAAGAATTGAAGTTCTCGGTAAATGTCAGGTGTGACGGAGGAGTGACGAGTACCGAAGTGCGTGTTCCGGTTGGGGAGAAGGCGCAGGTCTATGTTACAGGGTATAAGGCGTCTGTACAGCCGGTAGCTCCGGGAGATTCCTTTACACTTACTGTAACATTAAAGAATTACAGTAAGGACTCTGCTGCGGAAAATGTGATTGTTACACTGAATAATCCGACGGGAGTTGCCCCGCAGTATGGGACGGTTTGTGTTGCGCGTGTGGATTCCATCAAGGCAGATAGTACTGCGGATGTTACCTTCCGTCTGACAACGGATAAGAATATTTCTGCATCGAATCTGAATTTTATGGTAGGCGTAGTGAGTGATACCAGTTCTGCCAGTACCCAGATTAGTGTCCCTGTTGCTGAGACTCCGGAGGTCGGTATCACCGGCTATGAGGTGACCAAGAACCCGATTGTACCGGGAGATGAGTTTACCGTTACTTTGTCGGTTAAAAATTACAGCAAGAGCGCAATGGCGAAAAATATATCGGTTACGCTGTCAAATCCTTCCGGTGTAATTCCGGAGTATGGAAAGGTGAATACCGCAAGGGTAGATAAGATTGCGCCAAATGCAACGGTGAAAGTTGATTTTACGTTCACGGCTACTTCTGATTTGGTGGCTAACGAGCTGTACTTTACTGCTACGGTCACCGGCGACTCCATATCCTCCGGTATGCAGTTCAGTATTCCGATCAGAAAGCTGGCACAGCTCTATGTTGAAGGCTATGAGGTGACGAATGAAACGATTGTGCCGGGCAACGATTTTGCACTCAAGGTACGGGTGAAGAATCTGAGTACAGAGGTTACTGTAAAGGATGCCGTGGTTATCATGTCCAATCCAACGGGGGTAATACCGGAATACGGAAAGGTAGGGACCGCATATATTGAATCTCTGGCACCGGGCAGCACAGAAGAGCTTTGCTTTCGGTATTCATCGACTTCTGATATCAAGACATCGGAACTAAACTTTACGGTAGGTGTCTTTTATGATAATTTGTCTACAAGTGCACAGATTCGTATTCCGGTTGGCAAGATGACAGACTTTTCGGTTGAGAAAGCTTCCATGCCGGAGCAGCTGGTTGTAGGTAAGGTCGGCTATGCGAGTGCCATGATAGAAAACCTGGAAGAAACCGGTGTCAGCAATGTTACCATGGTCGCCCGCTGTAATGGGAAGGATATTGCCTCTGCAAATATCGGAACAATATCTGCAAAGACCTATAAGACACAGTCCGTCAGTCTGCTGTTTGATACGGAGGGACAATACGCGGTTGATTTGGTCGTTACCTACACAAACGGAGAGGGAGAAAATAAAGAATACACGATATCGTCAAGCATTGTGAAGGTAGTGGCAGAGGAAAAGGTTGCAGATAACAATGAAGTCGAGAATGTAGTACCGGCGGATACGCAGGAAACACCTTCGGAACAGGGAATCAGTAACATTTTACTGTTTAGCATAAGCGGAGTGCTGTTGATTGGCTTGTGCTGTGTAATCCTAATCTTATTGTACAGGAGGAAAAAATAATGGAACCAAAAGACATCCGAACAATTGAAGAACAGGATTTTGATATTATTGAGAATGCAGTTGTTGCCCTCAGGGAATTATGGAAGAAGAAACTATTGATTATCCTTGTTACGATAGCCGGTTTTCTGATGTCAGTTATTTTCATCAGTATCAAAGGAAACTCTACCAATTATTATTCTTCCGCTACGTTGTTCAGTGCAGTATATGGTTCTTATTCCGATACCACAACCGGAGTGGCAGCTATGAACCGTTATGCAGATTTGATTAAGAGCTCGCGTGTCTGCAGCAGAGCCGCACAGGATTTGGCGGCCTATAACATTACATCTGCCGAGTTGCGGAAGATGACGATTGATGGTGACATAAGGGTTTCGGGCGCCAGTACAAATTCTGCATCCTACGGATATAAACTGACTGTTTCGGTGTATTCTGAGTCAAAGGAAACAATCGTTGCTGTTGCAAATGCGATGGCCTCTGCTTTTGCTGCGGAGTTGAACGATTTGCTCGGCACCCAGACAATTCAGGTGATGGATGAGGCGAGCGGTTACGGTTCATATAATACACTTAATGTGACAATGTATCTTCTTCTGTTTACAGGTGCGGCCTTTGTATTAGCCTGCGGGTTGATTTTTGTATTTGCATTCTTCTCGCCGTGGGTAAGAAGTGTGGCACAGTGTGAGCAGGACTACGACCTTATTCTTGGTATGCTGCCGTATACCAAAAATAAATAGTTCCGGTTTTGGAGGATGCCTATGTTTAAAGTAAGTGTTACCATTCCGGTATATAATAATCCTAAAGTACATGAGTGTATGTTCTTGAAAGCAAAGCAAGCATGAGCGAGCTATGTAGACTGCGATTATGTGAGAGTTTATGTATAGACGGATTATTATTTTATTTTTTGGGTTGTTTTCCTGCGGAGACATAAAATATGATTTCTTTTTTTAAAAAGGTATTTAGCAAAAAAATCATGGAAATGGCATTGGAACAGTTCGGAAGTGTTTCGATTAAGGCCTTTCTGTTATATACACTGCTTGGTGTAGGTATTGTGTTTATGGTAGTGTTTGTCTGCTACTTATTTAAGCACAAGGTGCGGCTTAGCAATCTGCTTGCAGGGATTGTGATAGTGATGTACGGTTCGATTATGTTGCAGCTTACCCTTGTCTGCAGAGAGAGCGGCAGCAGAATCGGTATTGAGCTGGATTTGTTTCATGGACTGACCGGGCCGGACAATGATTTTCACTGGTTGATGCTTGCTTATGTTGTTTTAAACTGTATGCTGTTTATTCCGTATGGCTTTGCGCTGTCACTCTTTTCGGTTATCAATGAAAGAAGGACCGGGGTGCAGTGTGTATTAGTTTTGCTGTCCAGTCTGGCAACCAGCCTGTTTATTGAGACGGCCCAACTGATTACGAAGCGGGGGTATTATGAAGTGCAGGATTTGTTCTTCAATACAATCGGTGGAGTTATCGGCTGGATTTTGTTTCGAATCGTCTATCTGTTCGGAGAAAAACTGCTGCGAAGGCGGGAGGCATAGGATGGTTTACTTACTTTATTTTGCATCGAAATTAATACAATTTTGACTATTGCTTTCTATGCATACAGTGTTTATAATATCCGCAGGGAGCCCTTCTTTCTGAGATATTTGTTTGGAAGACACTTAAAAAGTACAGGAATACAAAGCCATGTACACGATACAATTTGATGAATATCGTACCTATCATAGGGTCAAATCCTATATTTATCAAGATCGAATGTTGATGTCTTCCAAATTGACTATATTCATTGAAGTCAGGTAAAGGGGTTTCTGTTTATTGGACGGGATTTCTATTGAAAGGGCATTGTTGAGGTGCTGAAAGACCAATGTTGTTAACTGGAAATATTTAATATAATCAACTGAAAGGAAAAAGAAAAACATGAGTTATTATTATTCGACCAATATTAATGTACAGTTAATGATTGCTTTGCTGAAGGAGCACGGAATTAAAAAGGTAATTGCTTCTCCGGGAACTACTAATTTGGAGTTTATTGCAAGTTTACAGCACGATAGTTTCTTTGAGCTGTATTCCTGCGTTGATGAACGCAGTGCAGCATATATGGCATGCGGGTTAGCGGCAGAGACAGGAGAACCTGTAGTTATTACTTGTACAGAAGCTACTGCATCGAGAAATTATTATTCCGGAATGACAGAAGCTTATCACAGGAAACTTCCTATTTTGGCAGTTACCGGACTGCATGCGTACTCCGGTGTCGGACACCTGGAGCCACAGGTTATTGACAGAAGTGTATCTCCCAAGGATGCTATGCGACGTAAGATTAATCTACCAGCAATCAAGGATGAAAGTGATTATAAGGAAAGTGAACTTCTGATTAACACTGCTATTTTGGAACTTAAGCGTAATGGTGGCGGACCTGTACATATTAATATGCCCTGGGCGGGGCCAAAATTTGATTTTTCCGTGCAGAATCTGCCGAAAGTGCGTGTAATCAAGCGTTACACAATTGCAGACGAATTGCCTGAACTGAAGCACGGAAAGATTGTAGTGGTTGTAGGGTCACACGGTGAATGGAGTGAGAAACAGACTGCGGCACTGGATCGGTTCTGTGCGAAGTATGATGCAGCCGTATTTTGTGACCATGGAAGTAAATACTATGGAAAATATCGTGTACTGACTTCAATGATTGTATTTCAGAAGCTAAATTATGATATTCTTCAGGGGATTGATGTGGTGATTCATATTGGTGAGGAAATCGGTGACGATAATTTGTCAAGGAAAATCAGAGCTGCCAAGGAAACATGGCGTGTTAGTCTTGACGGAGAGATTCGTGACACCTTTAAGAATATAACCAAGATATTTGAGATGGGAGAGACACAGTTCTTCAGCACATATGCCGGTGAAGTGACTGAGGAAAAGAACACATATTATCTGGCATGTAGGGAAGTTGCAGATAAATTGAACGCTAATCTGCCCAAACTTCCATTCTCCAGTGTTTACGTTGCATCAAAGATTTCAGCCAGACTGCCGGAGAATTCGGTGATACACTTTGGAGTGAGTGATACCATCAGAGCATGGAGTTTTTTTGAACTGCCTGACTCTGTCAGAACCAGCTCCAATCTCGGCTGTAGAGGAATTGATGGCTGTGTGTCTGCATTAATCGGAGCTTCTTTCGCAGATGGTAATAAGCTGTATTTCGGCGTGGTAGGGGATCTTACTTTCTTCTATGATATGAACTCACTAGGCAACAGGCACATTAGAAAGAACCTTCGTCTTGTGATTGTTAATAACGATGGCGGTAATATTTTCAGACGTAATGGACATCCTTCACAGGTATGGCTTGGTTTTGAGGAGGCTAATAAATATATTGCAGCTGCAGGACATTTTGGCAGGAGGTCTCCTGATTTTGTGAAAAACTATGCTGAAAATCTTGGATTCGAATATCTGACAGCGTCGAATTATGGGGAATTTGATACAGCTGTAAAGAGATTTACAACACCAGAAATGACCGATAAGCCTATGCTCTTTGAAATATTTACCGAGTCTAAGGATGACAGCAATGCTTTTGAAATCATGGCAAATGTTGACCTTGATACCAAGGGACATGCAAAGGCAGTGCTGAAACAGGTACTCGGGGAAAAGGGTATGGAAACACTTAGAAAAATCATTAAATAGTTTTACTTGAATATATGAATGAATTTATTCCAAAAGTATTAGCAGGATGGATATGTCATGGAAGAAATGCAAATAAAAAATAAAGTGGTAAAGGCCGGAGCAGGGTATGTGATCGGTAATTATTTGTTAAAAGGAATCACATTTTTATCCGCCCCTATTTTTACAAGATTATTGTCTACTGATGAATATGGAATATTTGGGGCGTACATTTCCTATGAAGCTATATTGTATATTATTATTGGATTGGCCTTACATTCCAGTATTGCAAATGCAAAATATGAGTACAAAGATAAATATAACGAGTATATATCTTCTGTTATAGTTCTAGTCCTACTGAATACATTCTTATGGATGATTATTGCCAATGTATTTTATGGCGGATTTCATAAACTGTTGAGTCTGTCAAGGCCGGTTCTCAATATTTTGATTTTGCATTGCTTTGGAACTGCGATGTTACAGTTTTTTAATTCATATGTAAGTTTAAACTACAGTGTGAAGGAATTTCTTAAGCTGACATCCATAAATGCACTCGGCAACATGGGACTGTCTATTTTACTGATATTGACAATTTTCCAAAACTCAAGATTGAATGGGCGCATTATTGGAACCGCGCTTCCACTGATAGGGATTGCAATTTATATCGTGATTTATTTCTTTAAGAAATGCAGACCTGTTATCAATCGGCAATATTGGAAGTTTGCAATCTACTATAGCGCGCCAATCATTCCTCATGGGATATCACAGGTTATTTTATCGTCATTTGACAGGATTATGATTAAGGACCTTGTTGGCGCTGCGGCGGCAGGGCTATACAATTTTGCGTTTACAATTAATTCATTAGTGGTTGTTGTATCTACCTCATTGGATAAAGTATGGAAGCCGTGGTTCTATGAGAGAATGAATGAAAAGGATTACAAAACCATTGGAAAGCGCGGGGTTGAGTATGCGTTTGGGATGGCTCAGTTTACTGCAGTGGTTCTGATGCTGGCGCCGGAGGTTGTTAAGATACTGGGCGCCCGGGAGTATTGGGGGACAACACCTTGCGTGGTACCTGTTCTGTTAGGGGGATATTTTACGTTTGTATATATGCTGCCGGTTTTGGTTGAATATTTTTATAGTAAGACTAAATTTATTGCAGTTGGCTCCATGCTTGCTGCTGTCTTAAATGTCGTTTTGAATTACATTTTTATCCCTAGGTATGGATATATTGCTGCAGCGTATACGACGATGTTTACACATTTTCTATATTTTTTGTTCCATTATATTCTTGCAGCTAAAATACATGGACACAGTTTGTTCTCTACGTCAAAGATGTTTTTTATTTCAGCCGGAATTGTAGCAGTGGGCGCTGTTGCAATGCTTCTGGAGAAATACTTTATCGTAAGATGGCTGATAGCACTGATTTTTGCAGCATTTAGTATGTGGTGGGCAGATAAAAATTTTGGAGTAATAAGGGTTATCAAGAAGAAATTGGGAAAAGCTGAATAATATAGAATCCTAATTTAAATAAAGGGCGAGAATATGGACGTATTGACGAATTAGTTTCAGAACTGATTTTGGCACAATTTGATGCACGAAAATCGTCCTTATTTCCTTCCCATTGCATGGGCGATTCGTGCATACGGGGAGATATTTGAAAAATTATAAGTTGGGTGAGTAAAATGGGAATAATTGCCTTTCTGAGATGGAATACACAAAAGAGATTAACTCTATTATCGTATATTTATTCTGCGTTTTTCAGTTTTGAGATTCGTTTTATCAAGTCCAAATATTTGCGTAAGGGCTGGGGGCTGGAAGGCGTGGAATCTCCGGAGACAGTAGAACCCTGGAAATACAGGTATGCCAGAAATGTGGCATACGTTGTCGACCGGATTTGTACCAAGACGGCATGGGAAAGCAAATGCCTGGTAAGAGCCTTGACTGCACAGAAATTGCTGAAGGCAAAGGGCATCAGTTCCACCATGTATTTGGGATGTGGTTATGATGAAGGTAAAATGGTTGCCCATGCGTGGCTCAGGTGTGGCAAGATGTATGTAACCGGAGGAGACGGCAGCAACTATTCTATCGTGGATAAGTTTGCTGTGATGTGGAATGATGTGACAAAAGATTGAATGGGAGAAATATATCAGTATGCGTGCAATATCATCAATGAAAGACGGACAACATCCTATACTTGGAAATGCAAAAGTATTATATTTTCTAATGGCTGCACTCATCATCACTGACTGGATGGTGCCGTCGTATTTTGGTATACATATTGGATTTGATTTTACTGTTACTAGAATTCTGAATATCATAATAGTTGCATACTTTATATATAATAGGAGAGTGGGCAACCACTTTATGAAAAGTATTCTGGAAGTTCAGATAACGCCATTCATCTCCATGTATATGTTTGTTATGGTGTACACGACTGTGTTGCGGGTAAATATTAATACATTTTTCTTGAATTTCCTTGATATCCTTACGTTTTATATGGTGTTCTATGGGATAAGGTATGTTGTTGGACTGAAAAGGGTAATTAATTGGACTATCATAATTGCCTATTTTTTCGGCATATATGGCATGATAGAATATGTACTTAAGTTTTCGCCAATGGTTAGATATATGTTAACACTTTCGATGTCCGTAAAAATGTATTACAGATCAGGTCAGTATCGTATTATGGGACCATGTTTGCATAGTATCGGATATGGGATGATGCTCTTTTTTTTGATTGCTATTGCATGCGTTGACTATGAGAAGGATGAGGTTTACTTGTTTAAGAGACCGGTTCTTTTATGCCTTTTGATATTGAACGTTTTCCTCACGGGTTCGCGTGGAACATTAGGTATTGCCGTGCTTGAAATCATGCTAATTATCTTATTTACCAGGGGTGAAAGAAGAAAGAGAACCTTTTTCTTCTTGTTGGTTGCAGCTGCCGGATTTGGGGTATTTCTTTTAGCTGTTTATAACACATCACTTGGCCGTTATATCATGGTGCAGATTACCAGCGTGATTGATGAAGTGTTTGGAACGTCTCTGGCTGTGAATTATGGGGCAGATGTAACCTGGTTGGAACAAAGCTCAGACTACAGGACGTTATTGCCAAAGATTTTTCAAGTAGAGTGGTTGAACCCTTTGCTTGGAAAGGGAGCCAATGCACATATCACGTTTGCCATTGACGGACGCTACCTGAAATCTATAGATAATTACTATGTTGCTCTGTATATACGATATAGTTATCCCGGATTGATTACGGCGGTACTGATCCATGCCGCATCGATTTTCCACATGATGAGAACCGGATTGAAATATAAGTCGGGTTTGAGTATTCTGTGCGGAATCAGTATCTTTGTCTATACAATCAGTTTGTATTGGGTTGATTACTTAATGACTACCAGATATATGTATATTATTATCGCTATGTACGCTGTCCTATATGCTGAGAGATACTTGGAACTTGACAGAGCAAATAGAAAGAAGAAACGAATCAAGAAAATATAGAAGGAAATATCTGGAGCGGAAGCAGTATGGAAAACGCTTCCGCTCTGGTGTGTTGTAGATTAATTTGAGGTGTTCTGTGTCGATTTCATTTGCCTCTTATTTTTTAAAGCAATCCAGGGTTCCATCAAAAGAGACTTACGGCTATGGTAGTACCTGTTGTAAAACAGAAGAGGAATAGCATAATGAATTTTTCCGGTTTTGAGCATTTGAATTCGAAGCTTTTCTGATTTTATATTCTTATTAATTATCTTTAAATGTTTTTGGTTTTTCGAGGTATCCAGTATATATTTCTTACATGCTTCATTTCCACGTTCTAAGTCTTCTAAAAATTGAATACGTTTGTCTATGTTGTGAATTTTGTGCATGGATACATTGCTTGCATGAACTCTATGCTTAATGAGCGGCTCATGGTACATATAACATCCCTCGGCGCACTGAGCCAATTTCCACACATACTCGTCTTGAGCCCAACCATCAAACCAATATGGTTTGATTTCCTCAAAAAAGTCCTTGCGAATACACATATCGCATCCAAGACTTCCAATGAATATATTGTGTGGAGTAAGATTGATTTTTTTTAAGGATTTGTCACGCAAATTGTCTTTACCGTAATTCTTGGCATACTCAGGTACTTTCTCACCGGTACTAAAAATTTCATATTCGGAACATAGTAATTTTATTTCCGGTTTTTGTTCCATTAACCCTACCATTATTTCAAATTTGTTCAGCATCCATATATCATCCTGATCAGCAAAAAAGATGAAATCTCCCGTTGCTTTACTGATTGCTTTATAAAAATTGCTGCCGTATCCAAGATTTTTTTCGTTAACCTCAATACTCCATCCTGATAAGTTATACTTGTCAATATAGCTTTGGACAAGCTCTACTGTATTGTCTTTAGAACAATCATCACAGATGATGACTTCTGTTACAGGACGCGTTTGAAGCCGGATTGATTCAAGCTGTTCAATGATGTATTCTTTTCCGTTATAAGTAGCCATTACTACCGAAATTGTAGATTGCATTTTTACCTCCCGTGATTAGACATTATAATCTTTTTTGATAATAAAGCGAATGTGAAGCATTTCTGCTACCATGCTCACAAAAAAACTGTTGTAATGTTTGAGATAAAAACCTTTGCCGCCTCCTTTTATATAGGGGTTGCATCTATAATTCGGAATATGCTTATGCAGGAACTCGCATGTCATTTTTACAAGCTGTTTTCTATCTTTGAAATGTTTTACAAAACCTACTCTGTTTATTGAACTGCAAAGCAGTACCTTGCCGATAAAATATTCCAGCTCCTGCCTGTAGTCATCTCTAAGCCCTTTGCTATCATAAAAATCTATCAGGGCTTCAAATACCGGAAAGATATCAGCAACCTTTTTAGGGCTGACATTTGTCATTGTTGATCCTTCGTGCAGAGTTCTGCAACTGAGTGCTTCCTCTATATAAACAGGATGCTGTATCCAAGGCAAAAGTTCAATAAAGAATGCAGTATCTTCATAGATGTGTCCCTCGGGGTATTTTGCCCCGGAGGCTGTTAACAGCTCTCTCTTAAATAAAGTCGTAAACATACAAACATCAGCATCAATAAACATTTCCCGATTAGTTTTGCAAACAGGACGCATATCTAATTCGCGTACTATAAAGGGTTTGCCTTCCTTATAGCGTACAGCTTTATATCCACATCCTACAAAATCGGCTTTGTTTTCAATTGCAGCCTTATACATCTTCTCAACCCATTCCGGTTCGAAGGAATCATCAGAATCAAGACATGTGACATATTCGCCTATACAATGGGGAAATGCCATGTTTCTGGCGCTACCTTGCCCACCGTTTTCTTTTGTAAGAAGCTTGAAACTTTGGGGATATTTGTTTACATATTCGTTAATAATTTGTCTGGATATTTCATCGGTAGAGCCATCATCGACTACAATAATATCCAATACATCAAGACCGACAGTTTGATTCACTAAGCTGTTAAAGCATGTATACATCAGACTCCCAGTGTTATAGACGGGAATAACAATACTTACCTGTTTCATATGCATTAATGTTTCTCCTTAATCAATCTACATCTTTATATAGAATCGCTATCAGTTTATCCTTAAAATCTCCGATTTTTTTATTGACTATAGGCAGACAGGCATGGAGCTTTACCTTCAGTTTGGCCGATTGTTCTATCCACTCTATGGTCTTTGCAACAGCGGTGCCGGTGCTCATGGAGGTTCCGTTTATTAGGTATTCATAATCCAGACTTCCATAAAGTCCTTCGAATTTCCGACTATATGAGAAAGGTATTACGGGCACACCTGAAGAAAATGCAGCTATGGTTGCGTGCATTCGTGCACCGGTAAACACATCCATGGATGCTATAATACTTTTTGCTTCCATTGGATTGTGAAGCTCTTTCTCAACGATTACGTTAGGAAACATTTTTTGTATGTGAAAGCATGCCTGCATATCGTTTTCTTCGGTACAGTCTTCGTCATATTCTGTAGTTGTTGGCGTGAACACATGAGGTATAAGGTGAATTTCATATTCTTCACTGTTTGAAAGGTGGTTTATGACACCGGTTAAGTATTCCCTATAATCTACCGTTACGTGTTTTTTACTGTCAAAGGTTTTGTTTTTAAACCATAATAAACCGGATGGATTAATCCCTACACGTTTTTTTTCGGAGGCATTGTTTGTTTCCGATACCGTGTAAGGAAGTTCAAAAGCCACATCAGTAGTTAACATAGCTGATATACCTGATATTTGCTGAGCATATTGAAATGATTGTTCGTCTCTTACAAAAACAAAATCGGCTTTTTTCAGTATTCGGGAACTCCATATTTTAACCCATTTTCGATAAAACGGACCGATTGTTTGAGGTCCCAGTACAAGAGGAGCTTTACTATGTATTGCTATATTCTTCAGTAACGAACCTACAATAAAGTTCTTTGCACCATATATATCTGAAAAGCTGTCACCGCCGGTAAAATCAATAACCATGTCTGCATTGCTCAGACAATGTAAATATGATTTATAGAATGACAAGCTCTTGGGGCGAACGCATATATAAGACATTTCAATCGAGTTTTTATCATAAATCGCTTCTTTATGAGCGTTATAGACTATTGCAGTTACAATCAATTTATCGCCTCGCTCATTACAGATGTCGCTTGCTATTTTCAGCATTGAATAACCTAATGCCTGACATCCTAAATTCGCATTTGTAAAATCAACGCCCATTAAACATATTCTCATTATGTTATCCTTTCCAAGAAACATATTTATAACATTGTTTCATTGCCATGTATAGCTATTGTATTAAAGTCTCTCTATGGATATTATAATCACTGTAAACTTAGAAATCAATAGTTAAATTATAATTAATCTCGATGCATAGTATGCAAAGTATGATGCTCAGCAGAATAATGATACTGTCATTCATATTGGAGAAGAAATCGGCGATGATATCTTTTCAAAGAAAATCAGAGCAGCAATTTTCAGCATATTAATCGAATGGTGTCTATATTTTAATTTGATTCTTGATTTCTAAGTTTACAGTGATTATAATATCCATAGAAAGACTTTCTTTCAGAGATATTTGTTTGGATATATTGATTGCAGGTTATAGGACATCACAAGAGGAAAATCTGAGTATGCAAAAGGAAATCAACTATATTGAAAAATGGGATAGGAAAGGCCGGAGCTATACCTGGTCGGGAACATCGTACGGTTTGTTTCAGGCACTCGAAAAAGAAGGAATTAAGATAATTGATGTTCCTATCAATGGAAGACCGTTGGACAAACTAAATTATTATTTTCGGAGACTGTTCTTAACTCTGAGAAAGAAGAACGATTTTGAAGTTTCTCAGATAAGACAGACAGAAAAACAGCTGGCAAAGAGTACAAGGATGAAGGCAAATATACCCTCGCTTATGTTTACACAGTACCGTTCGAAGTATATAAAGGACTCTTACGTTTTTATTGACTTTTCCGTACAGTACCTGCTGGAGTTACGAAAGAACCAAAAGGAGCTTATGGATTTCACACCGCTTAATAATGGGATTCCGGAGAAGTATGTTTCAGAGAGAAATGCCATTGTTGAGGAGTGGACCAGGGAATGCAGGGGAATCTTTACGATGTCTTCCTATTTGGCAAAGGATTTTACGGAACGGTTAGGTATTCCGGAAAAGAAGGTGCATTATGTCGGCGGCGGCTGCAATGTTGACATTTCGAGGATTGACGGAAGTCAGAGGGATGGCAATCGGTTTTTGTTTGTAGGCAGAGACTGGGAACGGAAAAACGGACCGCTTGTGGTAGAAGCGTTTTCCGGATTTCATAAAAAATTCCCGAAGACAGAATTGTATATTCTCGGACCTGCGGTAGAACCATCGGAAGTTAAGGAAAAAGAAGGAATTCATTTTGTCGGTCCGACAAGCTATCAGGATACCTTGCGGTACTACAATTTATGTGATTATTTTGTAATGCCATCGAGGTGCGAAGCCTATGGACTGGTCTTTGGGGAGGCGCTTATCTTTGGACTTCCCTGTATTGCAAAAAACGCGTTTGCAATGCCGGAATTTATCGAGGACGATACTAACGGTTATCTGATTGAGCATGATGATGTTGATGAGCTATGCGCTGCAATGGAAAAGATGTTGTTAAATTCGAAACGCCTGAAGGAAACCGTGGAAAGTAACAGAACGTCGTATGCAGAGCGGTATTCATGGAAAACAGTGGCAAAGAAAATGATTGCTGTTATGGAGGCGGACGGGTACTGGAAGAATATATAATGATTTTGTTGCTGGCAACAAGGTATCGAACAAGGTTGTCGTTGTAGTGTGCCGTTGATTTAGGATTAATGATAAAACAATAATTGTCCACAGTATTTGAATTAAATGATCCACTATAATTAAAGAAAGGAAGATATGATGTTGTGCTTCTATAAACATCATGAGAGGATATCATGGGAAAAGTTGAACCTCTGATTAGCGTTATTATTCCGGTATATAATGTTGTACGGTATTTGGATGAGTGTATTGAGTCGGTTTGTGACCAAACCCATAAAATGCTTGAGATTATTCTGGTAGATGATGGTTCTACAGATGGCAGTAGCGAATTGTGTGATAAATGGAAAGAAAAGGACGATAGAATTCTTGTTATACATAAGGAAAATGGAGGTCTTTCAACTGCGAGAAATATGGGACTCGATATAGCTAGCGGAGAGTATATTGGTTTTGTAGATTCCGACGACACAATAGAGCCTAGAATGTATGAATGTTTACTGCAAGCACTCGAGCAGTCCACAGCAGAATTAGTTGTATGTGCGTATAAAGCTGTTGACGAGAAAGGAAATCCATATAGACAAATTTACGAGGATGTTCCAGATTGTACTTTATCTATACAGAAATACCTAGAGATGATGAATCAAAATGTACGAATTCATTGTGAGTTTATTGGAGTTTGGAATAAGTTATATAGGCGAAGTATGCTGGAGGGCATTCGTTTTCGAGACGGTGTGATACATGAGGATGATTTTTTCTTAAATTCTTTATTACCAAGAATAAAAAATATTAATATATTACATACAAAGTTTTATAACTATAGACAACGCGGTGGCAGTATAATGCATGAAAAGTTTAGTGAAAAACGACTAGTGTACTTTTATGCATTGCAAGAAAGAGTGAAGATATGTGAGGATATGTCTTTTGAGGGTGAGTGCTTAAGGGCGGTTGCATGTGAATGCATCAATTCAGGTGTGAGATTTTGGGTGTTGCTTTCGTTGAAAAGGATTGTAGATGCTGAGAAAATAAGTAAATATTATCAAGATGTGCTAATGGTGAAACGAAAATATTTTCATTATGGAACGTTAAAACAAAAGGTGTTCTGGAGTTTGTTCGATTACATGCCTGGGGTGATGAAAACTATGTATAGATGTTATAAGGCGATTAAAAAGTAGAGGAAGGCTAATTGGAAGAGGAAAAATAATGCAGTTTTATGATGAGTTTCTAGTCATCGAGAAAATGAGTGGAAGTATAAGTTTTTGACAACAGACACTATGTTTTTTTGTTTTTATTTGCTTTTACAGTCATATTATAGTATAATTGACATAGAATGGAATTGGAGGGCTAAGGTATGGATAAAAATGCAGTAATTGTGATGAAAAAGAAGTTGAATGTAACGGACCTTGCCGGAGAAAAGGTGATGGTTGATTTTGAGACGGGGAAGTATTTCCTGATTAAAGGTGTAGGGAATGATATCTGGGACATGCTGCAGGAGGAGACAACGCCTGCGCGTATTATTGAACAGCTTTTGTCTGAGTATGATGTGGCACCGGAGGAATGTGAAGCCTCTGTCATGGAGTTCCTTTCCAAAATGCAGGCGTATCATTTTATTGAGTAATGGGATATGATATGTGTGCGACGTGAGAGATAGACCGTCCAATTTCTATCAAGTTTGTTAGAATTGTTGACAGATGTAAAGGTACTGTATATAATAACAGTCAAGATAATAAAACACGATTAAGGAGGATGTAACTATGAAGAATTGGAATGCACCGGAAGTAAAGGAATTGAATATCGCTGAGACTGAGAATGGATTTTTTGATAGTGATGTTGAGACCTTAGTTATGTTTAATGACAGCAAGAAGCCTTCAACGCCGACGGATGAGGAAAAAACGGAGAATCAGTTCTCCTAATAGAGCCTGGCGAAGTGAGGATGAGAAGCCCTTTGTTAGCATTATGCTTGACAAGGGCTTTTTCTTATGTGACAATATAAAAAGAAGGAGGGATGGCAGACGTGAGCGGAGTGTATGGATATATGCAGAACCGCGCTGTGGCGGGAGCTAAGATAGAGATACAGAAGCTGCAGCTCTGGAACCGGGAGTATGGCAGAGAGGCAGAAGACATGTTTGAGGACGGGAGCTTTGGCATCGGCTGCGCGTATGAGAAGCTTGCCGGGGATGCCGCACGGAGCTGTCCTGTCTTAAAGAGAGAAGAGAAGTATGCGGTTATCGATGCTTTACTCTATAACAGGGAAGAGCTCGAGGAGCGGTGCGGGATTACAGAGCAGCTTTCGGAGGAAGAGCTTTTGCTCACCTATGTTCTGCGGTTTGGAGTCGAGGGATTGCGTGAAGTAAACGGAGACTTCAGTGGGGCAGTTTATGATGCAAAGGAGCACTCCTTACTGCTGTTTCGCGACCATATGGGAGTGCGGCCGCTATTTTATTATGCGGATGACGCGTTCGTTGCTTTTTCCACGGATTTGCGCGGGTTGCTTTCCGTAGAGCAGGTCGATGCCACGGTGAGCGAGGACTGGATTTACCGGACGGTTGCCGGGTACTGGCGGGACGGGCTTACGTCTACAGAGTTCCAACATATCCTCTGTGTGGAGCCGGGCGGGGCGAGAAAGTTCTCCTTTCGGGACGGAAAGGTACATACGGAGAAGACACGATACTGGAAGCCGGGAGAAAAGAAAGTCCGCTATTCTTCGGATAAGGAGTATATCGATAAGCTTCGTGAGCTGATTACGGATGCGGTAAAGAGACGACTGGATGCCGTACCGGGACCGGTAGGTGCTGAATTGTCCGGCGGTCTGGATTCCGGGGTGATTGATATCCTGATTCACCGCTTAGGCAGAGAGTGTGTTTACTTTTCCTGGTCGATGGACCCGGAGAAATTGCCGTATGCCGAAGGAGATGAACGACTGGTTATCAGGGATATTTGTGAGCAGGAGAAGATTCACTGTCATTATGTACAAAAGGAAGAGGATGTGTCTGAGGGGGCAGGGATGCGAAGCAGTATGAGCGCTGTTTTACCGGAGCAGGATGTAACAGAGCATGCCGCGTATCGTTTTGCGCTACCTCCATACTGCAATACGTTAACGATTACCGAGACCTCCCGGTATATGGCACAGAACGGAGTCAGAGCCGTATTTACCGGACACGGCGGGGACGAGGGCGTGAGTCATCGTTCAAATCCGTATGAGCTTTTTTGTCATCATGAGTATTATCATTTTCTAAAGATTATGTGGGCCCGTGCCTATCGGGAGAAACGAAGAATCCGGGGGACCTTGAAGCGATGTTATCAGACGGTGTTTCATACGGGGAGAGAGTTTCATAAGCCGTTCCAGGGACCGTTTCGGTCGCCGGAGCTGTTGAATGCAGCATTTGCTGCAAAGTTTTCCAAAAGGAAAATGCCGGCACTGACCTTTGCCTATGACCCGAAGCATTATATTTTACATGGCGGGAGCCGCAACCGGCTGGACAATGTAGCATTGCAGGGCGCATATTCGGGTGTCAGATATCTGATTCCGTATCTGGATTACCGTGTGGTAGATTTTGCAGTGTCCATCCCGAGACATCTGTACTTAAACGGAAATCAAAACAGATATATTTTCAGGGAAGCATTCCGTGAGCTGATGCCGGAGTCACTGTATACTTTAAGGACGAAAGAGGATGCGAGCAGAAAAAATGTCGGAGAAGACCCGGACTGGTTCGAGAAGTTCCGGAAAGAGAAGGCGGATGTTGTAAGGCGTCTGGACAGAGGGTACTGGGAACAGTATCTGGATTACAATCTGATTATGGAATGGCTGCAGCGCGGAAAGCCGTCGGAGGAGGACCGTCTTCAGGAGGAGAATATCCACATCAATTTATTTTACTGTGCAATGATTGAGAATCTGATAGAGAAGACACGGGGCCGGAACGAGGAGCCGGAGAAAGAAAAGAGTGAGTGACCGGAGGTATGTTGATGGGGGAAACGAAGCAAAGGTTTTATTATGGGATATATGGGAAAACGATAGTTTCGGATTTATACTTTCCACAGCTTGTGGTGCTTCCGGAGCTTACAGAGGAAGAGGCGGATATTGTTATCCGTGCCGGAGTGTTGCCGCCGGAGCTAAAGGAGTTGGAGGAACAGAAAAGATGGGAATTTGGCGATACCGTTTCCTGGCTGAGCAATTTGACCTGCCGGTTTTTGGTTGAAAACGGGAGGACGATTACCTATGAATTGAAGGATGGCGGGAAAGAGGCAGCGCTTCGGAATTATCTTCTGGGGTTCGGGTTGTCTATGCTTCATTTACAGCGCGGCGAGATGTCGATTCACTGTTCTGCCCTTCAAAAGGACGGAAAGGCAATTCTGATTTCCGGAAACAGCGGGAGCGGTAAGTCTACTACGACAGCGGCTCTGTTAGAGCAGGGCTTTACCTTACTGGCAGATGATGTTGCGGTTGTAAGGGAAGAGAACGGAAGGATGATTTGTTACCCGGCATTTCCTTACCAAAAATTGTGCAGAAATGTAGTCGAGCAGGGTGACTATGATATGCAGAAGCTGATTTATATCAATGAGGATAAGGACAAGTTTCTCGTTCCTTACGAAGGACCGTTTACTTTGGATGGAAAGGAGCTGTGCGCATTCTTTTATCTGGGAGTGATGCAGCCGGATGCAACGCTTCGTATGGAGGAAATCGTCGGGATTCAGAAATTGCACGCATGTGTGAATAATCTGTTCCTGCGAAGACTTATGGGGGAGGAACGGTATTCCCCGTTTATCGGAAGCCGGTGTCTGGAGATTGCTTCGAAGGTGCGGATGTTTTTTATCGGGAGACCGGACGGAGCGGATACGCTGAAGGAACGTGTGAACTACATTACCAAGCAGTGGAAGAACTGTTGACGATTGAAGCATTTATGATTGGAAAAGGAATGAGACTATGAATAAATTGAAGCGTTTGTGGAACGACAGAGAGAATCAGTTTAAATATGCAAAGTGGCTCGTAAGGTATTCAAAGCCATATCTTGGCCGTATATTGTTCATGATGGCAATGACGTTACTGAGTTCGGTCCTGACTCTTGTTATGGTAGGCATGTCAAAGAATATTATCGATAAGGCAACGGAAGGGAACGGGTTTAAGAGCCTGATTCTCGGCTATCTGGTGCTGACCCTGGCCCTGCAGGCGCTTAGTGTTGTTTCATCGTTACTTTCTACAGTGCTGAATGAAAAATTCTCCTTCGGAATACGCAAGCAGGTCTATGAAAAGATTATTAATTCTCACTGGATGGATGTTAAGAAATATCATACGGGAGATTTGATGACGCGCCTGACCAGTGACGCAGGGAATATTGCCGATGGAATTATCGGTACGATACCGAATATTATTATTTTGATTGTAGAATTGATTATGGTCTTTTTTACCTTGTTTTATTATTCCAAGCTGCTCGCCTGCTTTGCGCTTTTGGTTGCACCGGTAGCCGGTATCGTATCCTGGTGGTTTGGAAGAAAGTTAAAAAAGCTTCAGGTGAAGGTGCAGGAATCCGAGGCCACCTACCGCTCTTTTATACAGGAAAGTCTGGCGAATTTATTGGTGGTGAAGGCTTTTGCAAATGAGGAGTACTCCGCAAGACGCCTGACAAAGCTCCGTGAGGAGCGGTTTGGCTGGGTATTCAAACGGGCAAAGATGGGAATGGTCGGTTCCACTACCATATCCCTTACCTTCGAGATTGGATATATTGTTGCACTTGCATACGGTGCTCTTTTGATTTCCACAAAAGCAATTACATACGGTACAATGTCGGTGTTTCTGACCCTGGTAAACCGGGTGCAGTCACCGATTATGGGACTGACGCATCAGATTCCGAAGGTGGTCTCTGTGCTTGCCTCTGCGGGACGTGTCATGGAGCTTCAGAATATTCCGCTGGAGGAAAAGGAAGAGGTACGAATGAAGACCGAGAAAATCGGTGTGGATATTCAGAATCTGACGTTTGGGTATAATGAGGAGGCGGTTCTGGAGAATGTTTCTCTTAATGTCAAGCCGGGCGAGTTCGTAGCAATTATCGGCGAATCCGGTGTAGGTAAGACAACCTTAATCCGGCTGATTATGTCGTTTATGAGTAATGTACAGGGGGATGTGAACTTTTACAATGCGTATGGCGAGAGGATGCGTGCAAATGCATGCACGAGAAATTTTATTGCCTATGTGCCGCAGGGAAATACACTGTTCAGCGGTACGGTAAGAGACAATATTCTGATGGGAAATCTGGAAGCAACAGAGGAAGAAATCCTGGATGCGTTAAAGCTGTCTGCGGGGTATGAGTTTGTAATGGACTTGCCGAATGGCCTGGATACGGTCATCGGGGAGCGCGGACACGGAATATCGGAAGGACAGGCACAGCGTATCGCCATAGCCAGAGCCTTTGTAAGAAAAGCGCCGTTTTTGATTTTAGACGAGGCCACCTCGTCTCTGGATGAAGCAACAGAGCTGTCTGTTCTGGAAGGACTGCAGAAGCTGAACCCGAAGCCGACCTGTCTGATTATTACGCACAGAAAGAGCATTCTACAGTATTGCGACAGGGAAATTAAAATTGAGAATATGAAAACGACGGAATTACAATCGATGTAGCCCCTGCCGTAAAATAGCAAAATATGTAAAGTGCTTTATTGACAAATATAACAAAAAGTAGTACTATAAGCATAGATGATACGAAAAGGCAAACCAGTTGAAAGACTGGGACGCAAAGCCAAGGACCTAATGTATTTATAATACGATGGCAGCCGGTTACCGAATTATAGACTTCTGGTAGATGGCCTCACAGTATCTCACTGTGAGGCTTTTTCAGTTGATATATTCGGATTCCGTTTTACAGGAGGATAAGTATATGTCAAATAAATTTGCAACAGGTCATAAGAGTATAATTCTTACTTTGCTGGTTGCGGTGTGCCTTATGTTTGGTACTGCAACCAGCGGTGAGGCAATGGCTGCAGAGGATGCGCAGTACACTACAGTTGAAACTGCCGATTTATCGGATTTTTCCAAGTGGCAGAGCGGTGCGTACAATAACTGGGACGGCCAGTATTGGAATATGCCGAAATGGTTATGTTATTCGGAGTATGTAACGGTTACCGGGGAGAGCTATCTCGTAACTGTCAGTTCACCACTCTTTGAAGTACTGATTGATGAATACAATTCAAATAAAAAGCTGATTCACCGCAGCTATGTGAAGGTATCGGACGGAAGCCTGTTTGTACCGGATGCAGAGACAATTTATCTTTCGTTTACGTTAAAGAGGAAAGAGACGGACTGGATTATGAATTATGATGCGTTCCGGCAGCTGTTTGCCGAGGGCTTTTCCATATCCTTTTGCAGCCCTGCAGAGCTTGAGAGTGCACCGGAGGATAATGCTGAGACAGATGCGTTCGCTCGCAATGGAATCGATTTATCGGACTTTTCCAAGTGGAAGAGTGGCGGGTACAATAATTGGGACGGACAGTATTGGGATATGCCGAAATGGTTATGCTATTCGGAGTATGTAACGGTTACCGGGGAGAGCTATCTCGTTTCTGTCGGGTCGCCGTTGTTTGAGGTGCTGATAGATGAGTATAATTCAAATAAAAAGCTGATTCACCGCAGCTATGTGAAGGTATCGGACGGAAGCTTATTCGTACCGGATGCGGAGACAGTTTATCTTTCGTTTACGTTAAAGAGGAAAGAGACGGACTGGATTATGAATTATGATGCGTTTCAGCAGCTGTTTGCTGAGGGCTTTTCTGTATCACTCACAGAGTGTGGGGTACAGGAAGGTGTGCTGATTGCTACGCCTACACCGGTACCGACCGCAACACCTACGCCGACAGCCACGCCTACACCTGTACCGACAGTAACGCCTGCATCAACTGCAACGCCGGTACCGACCGCTGCTCCTGTCAGGGAGTATAGCAGCTTCCGGGAGGAACTGAAGGCTATGCTGGAGACCGGAGATGCAGAGGTTCACGACATTTCCGGATATAACCTTACCTTTTCGGAGATGAATTCTACCTATGAGGAGCTGGTCAGAGGCGAGTGCTATGTGGCAGCAAAGGCGAATATCGATCTCTATTATACAACAACAAAGAGTGCATCCGGAATGATTCAGACGTTTCAGCTGAAGAATGTGGATGACCAATTTGCATACCGATATGAAAAATTAAAGGCGGTACGACTTGAAGCACTTTCTCTTGTTGAACCGGGGATGAGTGATGTGGAAAAGGCACTGGTTCTCCATGACTTTATTATTAGGAAAACGTATTACTCCCAGGGAACTGCTTCCCATGCTGTAGTTGGTCCTTTGGTATACGGCTATGCAGTCTGCTCGGGATATACCAGTGCTTATGAGTTTTTACTCCATGAGGTGGGGATTGAATCCTATTTCCTCAGCAGTAAACCGATGAATCATTCCTGGCTGATGATAAAGCTTGACGGAGAGTTTTATCATGCGGATTTGACATGGGATGATTTTAAGGGCGGAAGACATTGCTATTTCCTTTGCAATGATACGGAATTCGGGAATCATGAGGTACAGAATCATTATGATTGGGTTTCCTATGAAATTGATGCAACCTCTACTTCAACACGATTTGAAAACTGGTATGTTCACGATGTTAAGGGCGAGATGGTATACCTTGACGGATATTGGTACTTTGCAGAGGGCAATGTAGTAAAGATGGCAACCATTGACGGTACTGTGATGAAGGTGGTTGCAACAGAATCCGGGGATGTAACAATCCGTGAGGGAAAAGACGGTCTCGTATATTACACCGTGGATGGCATAACGAAGTCGACAAGATAATTTTTGTATCATCTTATAAAAAGCAGGAAGAATGAAGATACTTCTTGCTTTTTATTTTGTTGCTTTTTATAATGATAATAAAGTTACCTGAGGAGGTGGAGCGGTGTCGGCAATATGGGGAATTATCAGTCTGGAAGGAAAGAGCCCGTCACATAAGCACATTGAGCTGCTAAAGAAAGCCTATGAGCCCTGTGCGATTGACCGTTATGAAGAGCTTTTCGGGGAGACGGTTTATATGGGCGTCGGGATTCAATACTTTACGCGGGAAGCAGAGATTGAAACCGGTCCGAAAAGAGACGAGGGTATTTATTTTAACTCGGATGTTATACTGGATAATCGCGAGGAGCTGACGGAGCTGCTGCAACTACCGGAGTCTGAAAGGGAAATTCCGGATGGGGATATTCTGTACCGGATGTTCCGGCAGTATGGTACGGACGGACTGGGAAAGATCGTTGGTGCATACACATTTGTGGCGTACGATTCAAAACGCAATATGATTACAATTGCTTCGGATGCTGTCGGGTATCGCTTTGTTCACTACATGCTATGGGATGGTTTTCTGTATTATTCCTCTTTGATGAAGCCTCTGCAGCAGATTATCGGGAGCTGTCAGATGAACAGGAGGTGGATTGCCGATTTTATCGGGCAGGATAATCTGAATATGTTTACCGAATGTGAGGAAACGCCGATTCGGGGAATATATCGTGTGGCACCGGCACAGTATATTACCGTGTCTCGCGAATCCGAAAAGAAAATTATTTGTATGCAGAAGTATATTTACTGGAATCCGTTTAAGACAAAGAAGCTCCGCCTGAAAAGCAATGAAGAATACAAGCAGTATTTTCTTGACTTATACAGGGAATGTGTCCATAGTGTCCTGCGTTCCTCGGGCCAGACCTCCATTCTGCTGAGTGGAGGGTATGATTCTACCTCCGTTGCCGTACTGGCAGCAGAGGCGCTTGATAAGGAAGGAAAGAAGCTGTATGGATTTACCTCGGTTCCGTTCCGGGGCTATGAATCAGAGTATGGTGCGGATACCATGACCGATGAAACGGAGGCGGTGTTGAAGACGAAGGAATATATCCCGAATCTGGAATGCTGCTTTATGGATATGCCGGAAATGAATTGCTGGTATGACCGGAAGGGGTATGAGCGGCTGACGGAACTGCCGTATAAATCGCCGCAAAATCTTTTATGGATGTACGAAGGCTATCGGCGGTCTGCGGAAATCGGCTCGAAAGTATTGCTGGGCGGGATGTTTGGCAACGGAACCGTTTCCTATGACAATGCGCAGATATATTTGAGAGATTTGTTACGCAAAGGAAAGCTTAAAACATTGTATAATGAAATTGTAGGTATCAACAAAATGCATTTCTACACGAAAAAGAGTGTGTTGCGGACAACGATAAGACAAGCCCTGACTTTTCGAAAAAAAACGAATTCGACAAGGGAGTCTCTTTTTGCCAAAACTTTTGCGAAGAAAGAGTTTCTCGAGCGGTACGGGGCTGTCGAGCGTCTTTATAAACGGCAGCATCAGCTGGAAAAGGCCGTTTATGCGGAACGAAAATACCATGAGGCAATGCTGATGCCCGATATTTTCCGACATTACGGAGAGTTTGCACTTCGCAATTCCTTATATACCGGTGTTATTGTGAGAGACCCGACGAGAGATATGCGGATGGTGGAATTTGTCATGAGTATCCCGCCGGGACAGTTCACACATAACGGCTATATGAGAGCATTGATTTCAGATTATATGAAGGACTATGTACCGGAGCACATTATCAGGGAGAGGCGGACCGGCCGCCAGAGTGCGGATTTGAAGGCACGGCTGATTCGCTCACAGGAGAAAATACGTCAGGAGTGGATGGAAAACTACCGGCGGTATGCGGACAATCCGGTCATTGATTGTGACAGGGCGGTAAAGAGCCTGGAGGGTGTAACACTGCAGGATATGCCGGAGTTTGATATCGTAAGACATATCTTTACCAATATTCTGTTGGAGTATCTGGATGAGAATCAGCTGAAATAAATTCTAACAATCTTGATAGATTTCTTGATTTCTTTTCGGTTTTGGGTATCATTGCATTATAAAGATGATATGAAGAATCTGAAATTAAGGAGGACTAAACTATGAAGGAGTGGAATGAAGCTACAATTGTGGAGCTGGATGTTCAGGAAACCGCATTTGGACCGTACCGCCCGGAAAATCCGGACAGTGAGAAAACTCAGATAACGAAGCCGGACGGAACACAAGGCTGGGAGCAGCTCTTCGGTGAGGGCGAGAATTCAAGTACCGGGAAATAATGAATCGGAGGATAAGTGTTATGAAGACATGGGTTAATGCGTCGATTGAGGAGCTTAATATTAACGAAACCGCTTTTGGTCTGGATAATCCGGATACGCCGGACAGCGAGAAGACGCAGATTGTGATTAATGGAGTCGTAGGTTGGAAGCAGGAGTTCGGTGAGGGAAAGAACAGCTAATCTCTAACCGGTTTCCAAAAGAAGATGAATAGAGAATGAATAAGCTATATCGGTATGACGTTTTACCGGTATAGCTTTTTCTTTGTAGTTCTTTTCGCATTTTTCTATGGTATTCTTGTTGCAGATATGCTAAGATAATTATTATTAGGAATCAGTCGGAGGTGCCTATGTACAGGTATAAAATATACGATTTGTATGTCTGCTCGGAGATAGAGCTTCCATCCGCTATGCCGTCGCAGGAGGAGCAGTGTGATATTGTGATCCGGTATGCGGATTTGGATGAAGAGTACGCGATTTCCCGGCAATTGAGAGCGGAGACAGCAGAAACAGACACAGAGGGCAGACCGTATCGTATGAACCGAAAATATACAGAGGATGATTGCATTTTGCATCTGTTTCAGGTGGGATTGTTCCGCGTCTTCGGCGGCAATTGTATTGAATATAGGAAAACCGTAGAGATAGGGATCTATCAACTGGAACAGTGGATTTTGAACCGGTGTGTTCCGATGCTGCTGATTCAGCGCAAAAGAATCGTCTTTCACGGGAGTGCATTAGTGACGGGGTCGAAAATGATGCTGGTCAGCGGAGAGAGCGGCAGCGGCAAATCGACACTCACGGATGCTTTGTTAAAGCAGGGCTTGGGGTTTGCAGCGGATGATACGATTTGTGTCCGGATACGAAATCAGATGCCGGAGGGCATCGGAGCGTATCCGTTACGGAGATTATGTGCGGATGTGGTATCGGAGGATGAAAAAAAGAGCCTGATTTATATTCCGGATGGCGAGAAAGAGAAATACGGATGTGATATGAAGGCGGTCTGGCCGGAGGATTATCACAGCCTTTCTGTTATGCTGATTCTGGTGCCAAAGGAGGTGCCGGAGGTTCAGGTGAAGGAGATAACGGGACTTGAGAAGCTAAAAAAATTAATTGAAAACTTATATTTAAGAGAAACCTATGTCGAGCTTAACGCGATGCGGTATATTATGACTGATTTGGTAAAAATAGCGGATAAGGTTCGTATTTATGAAATTGAACGACCGAATGGGAAGATGACAGTTGACAGGCAGATCGAGTTAATCAAGGAGGCAGTCCGTGGATAGGCATTCAGAAAAAGGCAGGCACGTGTGGATAAAGACATTCGGGGCGGTATGCTTCTGGCTTCTGGTGTGGCAGATTGTTGTTATCTGTTTGGAGAAAAGAAACGGAACGTCTATGGGCGGCAGCCTTTTAGTAGCTTCTCCGTATGAAACGGGAAAGACACTGTTTGCTCTTGTACAGACACCGGAGTTCTGGAAGGCGGTAGGCGGCTCCTTTCGAAAGATTGCAGCCGGTTTTTTACTTGCGGTAGCTGCGGGCGTCTTTTGTGCTGTGGTGGCCTCGATGTCGGCATTGGTGCGCGCTCTGTTAAGCCCGGTGCTACGCCTGATTAAGGCGGTTCCGGTAGCATCCTTTATTATTCTGGCGCTGTTCTGGCTCTCGTCCTCAAGAAATTTGTCGGTGCTGATTTCTTTCCTTATGGTGCTTCCGGTTATTTATACGAATGTATTGCAGGGAATAGAATCGACGGACAGCGAACTTCTGGAGATGGCCTCGGTATTCCGGATTTCCCGCGCGAAGCGGCTTCGCTATATTTACCTTCCGGCAGTTTTACCTTACTTTGTATCGGCTTGTTCGGTGGGGCTCGGGTTCTGCTTTAAATCCGGGATTGCCGCAGAGATTATCGGGCTTCCGCAGAATTCCATCGGCGAGCGGTTATACGAGGCAAAGCTGTATCTGCTAACGGAGGAGCTGTTTGCCTGGACAGCGGTGATTGTGCTGGTCAGTGTAGCTTTTGAAAAAACGGTAATGCTTTTGGTAAAGGCGGTTGCAAGAGGCCTGACCGGGGAACTGCAGGGAAGAGGGCTGCCGGAACCGGAGAGCGTGGAAGAGGAGGCTTCCGGGCAGAACATCTCTGCAGCTGATGCAAATGAGGCAGAGAGAACGTATGAGAGTGATAAAATGCCGGAAGAAAAGGCAGCGGCAAGACAGCTGCCGGAGAAACACCGGTGGACAGAAACAGAAGCGTATGGTCTGTTTGACGTCACGAAGGAGTTCGAGGGGAAACCGGTACTGGAACGGTTTACATTACCGATTCATCCGGGAGAAACCGTAGCACTTATGGGAGCCTCGGGGAGCGGGAAGAGCACGGCGGGAAAGCTATTGCTCGGCCTTTTGACGGCAGACGGGGGAGAAGTAAAGCGCCCGAGATATTTTGGTGCAGTATTTCAGGAGGACCGTCTGTGCAGAGAGTTTGATGCCATCACAAATATTGCGATGGTAACCGGAGACCGGAAGGAGGCTGAGGAGGCACTTGCGGAGGTAGGTCTTTCGGATATGAAAGGGAAACCGGTTGCGATGCTGTCCGGAGGAATGAAACGCAGGGTTGCCATTGTGCGTGCGCTACTTTCGGGTGGAGAGGTACTTGTACTGGACGAACCGTTTACCGGATTAGATGCGGCAAATCGCCGGAAGGTGATGCAGTATGTAAAAGAAAAGCTACAGGGGCGAAGCGCCCTTATCATTACGCATAATGAAGAAGAGGCGGCGTATCTTGCAGACAGGGTAGTACAGCTGATGTAAGTATGGAATGGAGAAAGCCGAGGAGTATAAGCCGGCGTGGGCTGCCCCGGATGCAGGAGATAGAGGAAAATGAGGTGACAGACATGGTAATTGAGTTGCCGAAGCAGGTAAAGCAGATTATTGATACCTTACAGGCACACGGATATGAGGCCTATGCGGTAGGCGGATGTGTGCGGGATGCGATATTGGGTAGGACTCCGCAGGATTGGGATATTACGACCTCTGCCCTGCCGAAGCAGGTAAAGGCATTATTCCGGCGTACGGTGGATACCGGTATCCAACACGGAACGGTGACGGTGCTTTTGGATAAACAGGGATTCGAGGTAACCACGTATCGGGTAGACGGGAAGTATGAAGACGGAAGACATCCGACGGAGGTATCTTTTACCGCGAGTCTGGCAGAAGATTTAAAACGCAGGGATTTCACAATCAATGCAATGGCATATAATGAAACAGATGGGCTGGTTGATTTGTTTCGCGGAGAGGAGGATTTAAAAGAAGGTATCATAAGGTGTGTAGGAGTGGCAAAGGAACGGTTTTCCGAGGATGCTCTGCGGATTTTACGCGCGTTCCGCTTTTCGGCGCAGCTGGATTTTTCCATCGAAGAGGAGACTTTGCAGGCTGCGAAGGATTTGGCGGATACGTTGAAAAAAATCAGTGCGGAGCGGATTTATGCGGAGCTGATTAAGCTGCTGGTTTCGGACCATCCGGAACGGTTATTTGAGGCATATGAATGCGGGATAACGGCGGTAATCCTGCCGGAATTTGACAGGATGTGGGAAACGGACCAGAATCATCCGGCGCACTATGCAAAAGTCGGACTGCATGTGCTGGACACTGTCCGGAAGACCGGGAAACCGGCGACCTATGCAGAGGAAACCGGATATCTTCCGGAGGAATTTCGCTGTTTACGTCTGGCCGCTTTATTTCATGATGTGGGTAAGCCGGAATGCCGCCACACAGATGAGGAAGGGGTGGACCATTTTTACGGGCATGCCGAAAAGGGAGCGGAACTGTCTAAAAAGATATTGCGCCGCCTAAAGGCAGATAATGCGACGATTGATACGGTGTCCCGGCTGGTGAAGTGGCATGACTATCCGCTTGTGCCGGAGGAACGTGCTCTGCGGCGGGCAATGCATAAAATCGGTTCGGATTTATTTCCGCTGTTGCTTGAGCTTCGTCAGGCGGACCTTGAGGCCCATGCAGAGCCTTATCGAACGGAGGGACCGGCAACTCTTCAAAAGGTATGGCAGGTGTTTTTAGAAATCAAAAAGCGTAAGGAATGTACGTCCTTAAAGGAACTGGCGATAAACGGAAGTGATTTGATTTCGGCAGGCTATACACCGGGCAAAGAATTAGGTGCTGTATTGGAGAGACTGCTCTTATTCGTAATCGAGGAACCGAAAAAGAATACAAAGGAAGAGCTTTTAAAGGAGGCTGAATTGTACAAAAAGTAAATTTTGTCATTTTTTTGCAGAAAGTAGTTGACATTTGTGAAAAGAGGGTAGTATACTATACGCAAATAGGTCTATAGTCCTATTTGCGCGAGAGCGCGGAACATATAGTTGAAATGACTGAAACGGCAAACCGCAGGAAACTTCGGGACGCAAAACCACGGGGGCTAAGGTCTTATGACTATGCCGGCCGGGTTACCAAACATTTCGTTTTCAAACATTTTTTTGATAAAGGAGAACGAAGTGATGGAAGAGAAGATTTTAACAGGACAGGAAACAACAGTTCAGGACAAGGAAGATAGTGTGCTGGTCAGCATTGGTGATTTGTTCACTCAAGAAAAGCTTGTTGCACTGAAGGAGGTTGGTAAAGAGATTACTGACAGTATAGCCGGTAGCGAACAGGATTTCGATTATGAAGAGGCGTGGGGAAAACTCGGTAGTATTGACAATACTATTGGGGATTTAAGAGATGACATTCAGGCAGAGATGAATGATTTGCTGTTAATGGCAGGTTTTACTGCAGATGACTTAAGCGATGGATCGCTGAGTGGTCGTGCATCTATTGTTGCTTTACTTGATGTTATAGACAAGTGTCCGACTCCGACCCCGGAAGTAACACCGACTCCGACCCCGGAAGTAACGCCGGAGCCAACTCCGGAAGTAACCCCGGAACCGACCCCGGAAGTAACGCCGGAGCCAACCCCGGAAGTAACGCCGGAACCGACCCCGGAAGTAACGCCGGAACCGACTCCGGAAGTAACGCCGGAACCGACCCCGGAAGT
>JAQXOR010000151.1 GCA_029099805.1 Lachnospiraceae bacterium | reverse complement strand
GCCACATCCAGAATCAGGGCAATGCTTCCGTCTCCGAGCTGTGTACAGCCTGTTAGTCCTTTCACCTTATTAATGTAATCCGGAATCGGTTTCACCACAATTTCCTGATTTCCTATCAGCCTGTCTACAAACAGGCAAATGGTCTTCTTCTCAGCCTCCACCAGCACCAGCATGCCTTCCTCAACATCCGCCTTGTAATTGTGCAGCTTGTACCATTCCCCGATTCTGAGAACAGGATATCCTTCCCCGCGTATCATAACAAATTCCCTGCCGTTCGGCTGTTGAATCAGTCTGTTTTCACGGATACTTACAAATTCCTTCACTGCACTTGTTTCCAGTACAAAGTAGGACTTGCCGACTCCCATAATAATTCCGTCAATAATTGCAAGAGTCAACGGAATCTTTAACAGCATCAGGCTTCCCTGTCCCGGAGTGCTTTCTATTTCCAGACTTCCGCCGATGGACTGAAGATTTGAAACGACAACATCCATTCCGACTCCTCTTCCCGAATACTCCGTAACCTTCTCATTCGTAGAAAAGCCCGGAAGAGTAATAAACTGATAGATTTCCTTATCGGTATAGTCACTGTCTTCCTTTGTGTTGTCTAAAAGTCCCTGCTTTCTTGCTTTTGCCAGTATCTTTTCACGGTCCAGTCCCTTTCCGTTATCCTGTACGCCAATCCATACCTTTCCGGATTCCGTCTTCGCCCACAGAGTAACCTTTCCCTTTTCCGTCTTTCCGCTTGCAATCCGTTCTTCCGCGGTTTCTATGCCGTGATCTACCGCATTTCGGACAAGATGCATCAATGGGTCAGAGATGTGTTCGATAATATTTTTATCAACCTCCGTATATTCTCCGGACATTTCAAATTCAATGTCCTTTCCGAGCTTTCTTGATACATCAAACACAATCCGGTTCATTTTCTGGAAGGTATTTGTCAAAGGCATCATTCTCATGCTCATAATGACATTCTGAAGATCCGTGGATATCTTGGTCATCTGCACCGCGGCCTTGTTGAAATTATCCAGCTTTAAGCCCGGTACCTTCAAATCCGAATTTTGAAGCACCACTGATTCAGAAATAACAAGCTCTCCGATTAAATCCATCAGCATATCCATCTTCTGCACGTCCACACTGATAAATGCGGTCTTTTCCTGCTTTTTTGACTTATCCTTTGCCAGTTTCTTTCCTTTGCCGGGCTCTTTGGACTCAATGACAAAGTCACCGGGAGCTATTTTCTTTTTCGCTGCTTCTTCCTTCAATTTAGCAGCTTCTGCCGCATCGGCCTTTGCTTCAATCTCTTCCACACTGGATTCCAAATCAATTCTGATTTCCGTACCGAAGCTGTCAAAGCCCTGCTGAAATTCCTTTGCGCTGCATTCATAGACTTCAACTTTTTTAATATCGTAGCCTTCTTGAATGATACCCCGTATATCCTGTTCGCTGCATTGTGCCTGCAAAAGAATTTTAAAACCATTTTCCAGAATTTCATCTGCACTGGATTCATCCGAAATAATATCCTCCGGATAATGCAGTAAATCCTCTGCGATTTCCTTCATGGAATATATTATTTTGTAGGCATGTACGTTTGCAAGAGGAACATCCTGATTAAATGTCACGTAAATCTTGAAGAAATGACTCGCACTTGTGGCCATCGGTGCAATATAAAACTGCTGAGGCTCTTCATGCACATTTTCCTTGATGTCCTTTTCCTTCTCGCCGTCTCCGTTCTTAATTGACGTTAAAAACCGGTCAATCTCTTCCACCAGTTCTCCGGCAACTCCGTCCGCTGCTTCACCGTCCTGAATCTTATCCATCTCTGCATTAATAAAGTCAGATACTTTCAGAACATATTCCACTAATTCCATATGAGGAACATTCTGTGGTTTTGATTCTCTCAGGTAATAGAATACGTCCTCCAGTTTGTGCGACAGCTTCGTTATCTCATCAAACATCATGACACCGGAAGACCCTTTGATGGTATGCATCGTGCGGAAGATTTCGTTAATCCCCTCCTCGTCGAAGCATTCCTCATCCTTTTGTTCCAACACAATCTCCTGAAGCCGTTCCAGCAGCTGTCTGTTTTCAAACAGGTAGATGTCTAACATTCCCTGTGTATTAAACTCCTCTGCCATGTAACACTCCTTTCTATCTATACCAGACCAAACTTTTTCAATACCTGCTCAAACTTTTCCTGGTCAATCGGTTTTCCCGAGTAAACCGTGCACCCCAGTTCAAATGCCATTTTTACATTTTTCTCTTCGTTTAGTGCGGTCGTCATAATAACCTTTGCAGCCTTTTCCTTCGGAATGTTACGTTCCTTTTCCAAATTACGGATTCCGACAAGAGCCTGATAGCCGTCCATTACCGGCATCATAATGTCCAGGCAGACCAAATCATACGGGCTGTCCTCTTCCAGTGCCATCATAAATGCATCCACGGCCTCCATGCCATCCACGGCAACATCACATTCACCATACTTTCCTAAAAAGTTGGTCATGACCTTTCTTGTTACAAAATCATCCTCTGCTAACAGTATTCTCATAATACCATCCTTTCCTTATTACATTTTGCTCAGTATCGTATAGGTTTTCTTAGCAATATCCTGCAGTTTTTCCTGGTACTCTACCGCGCCTATCTCGTATGCCACTCTCGGCATGCCGTAAACAACACAGGTAGATTCATCCTGTCCGATAGTCCTCGCGCCTGCTTTCCGCATAGCAAGAAGCCCTTCTGCACCATCCCCTCCCATTCCGGTCAAAATAATGCCGATTGCCCTGCTTCCTGCAGCCTCTGCCACAGAATGGAACAAGACATCAACAGACGGACAATGCCTGTTTACCTTCTCTCCTTTCCGTATGACTACCTGATACACCCCATTCCTGTTCACCAGCTGCATATGGGCGTCACCGCCCGGTGCAATCAATACCTGCCCCGGCACAACCAAATCACCGGATTTCGCTTCCTTTACCTGTACCCTGCACCGTCCGTTCAGCCTGTTTGCATACATTTCCGTAAACCCTGCAGGCATATGCTGTACGATAACAACTCCGGGAATATCGGGACCGAATCCCTCCAATACGGCTGCAATCGCTTCCGTCCCTCCGGTAGATGCTCCGATTGCAACAACCAGATTATGATTATCGTTAGAAAGCACCTGATCGACTGCCTGCATCGGTGTTTTTTTCCAGCTTCCGAGTTTTGCGACGGAAGCTATTTT
>JAQXOR010000150.1 GCA_029099805.1 Lachnospiraceae bacterium | reverse complement strand
TTATAGACCTACTATAACAAACTTATGCACTTTGCTTATACGCAAAAAGAAGCCGCTACAATTTATGTAACGACTTCTTTTACATCTCTTACTTTGCGTAATCCGTTGCCTTTGTCTCACGAACTACGTTAATCTTAATCTGTCCCGGATATTCGAGCTCAGATTCAATCTTTTTCGATAAGTCACGAGCGAGTAATACCAAGTCGTCATCCGATACCTGTTCCGGTACTACCATGACACGTATTTCTCTGCCTGCCTGAATTGCAAAGGACTTATCTACCCCCTTAAAGCTGTTGGCAATATCTTCTAATTGTTTCAATCTGTTCGTGTACGCTTCAAGCGTCTCACGTCTTGCGCCCGGACGGGCTGCAGAAATCGTATCGGCTGCCTGTACAATACATGCAACCAAAGTCTGCGGCTCAACATCACCGTGGTGAGCCTCTACCGCATTGATAACATTTGCGGACTCCTTGTACTTGCGGCATAAATCCACACCGATTTGTACATGAGTACCTTCCATTTCGTGGTCAACGGACTTTCCGATATCATGCAGTAAGCCTGCACGCTTCGCAAGTCGGGTATCAACGCCGATTTCACCGGCAAGCAGACCGGATAAAATCGCAACTTCAATGGAGTGCTTTAATGCATTCTGTCCGTAGCTTGTACGGAACTTCATACGACCAAGGAGTTTAATCAACTCCGGATGAATACCATGTACACCTACCTCCAAAGCGGCGGATTCGCCTTCTTCGCGAATCATGGTATCCACTTCCTTCTGCGCCTTCTCTACCATCTCCTCGATTCTAGCCGGATGAATACGGCCGTCAATAATGAGCTTTTCAAGCGCAATTCTTGCAACCTCTCTCCGAATCGGATCGAACCCGGAAAGCACCACTGCCTCCGGCGTATCGTCAATGATAAGTTCCACGCCTGTTAAGGTTTCCAATGTACGGATGTTACGGCCTTCACGACCGATAATACGTCCCTTCATTTCGTCATTCGGTAACGGAACAACAGAAATGGTTGATTCTGCCACATGGTCGGCCGCACACTTCTGAATCGCGGTAACGACGTATTCCTTTGCCTTCTTATCCGCTTCTTCTTTGGCACGATTTTCCATTTCTTTAATCATAATGGCAGTCTCATGCTTTACATCGTCCTCAACAGATTTAATAAGATATTCCTTTGCTTGTTCGGAGGTAAGACCGGAAATCTTTTCAAGTTCAAGTAACTGCTTCTGGTGAAACTCTTCCAGCTCCCCTTTGAGTTTGTCCAGCTCAGCTTCCTTGACACTCAGCTTGCTTTCCTTCTTTTCCAATGCAGTAGCCTTCTTATCAATGGATTCTTCCTTTGATAAGACACGCTGCTCGTAGCGATGTAACTCGGAGCGCTGCTCTTTTGCTTCTTTTTCAAGTTCGTTCTGCGTTTTCAGCTTCTCTTCCTTGATTTCGAGCATTGCTTCCTTTTTCATGGTTTCTGCCGCTTTTAATGCTTCATTCTTTATGTCTCTTGCCATGCTCTCTGCCGAACCGATTTTTGCTTCCACAATTTTCTTGCGGTAACCGATTGCCAGGAACCAGCAAATTACGCCAGCTACAACAGCGCATAACGCACATGCAACAATAACCCATAGTAACTCTACTTGCACGGAAACACCTCCTTTATTCAATTTTCATTGTACAAAATACAACACAATAATTTTATACTTTTTTAAACTTTATGTCAAGTATAACATGAATTGAATTTATTTTTTTGAAAATTTTTTCAACTCTGAAATTATTGCTGTAATGCGCCTATATAATAAAATCCTTTACATTCCTCTAGTTTCACTGGGACTAATTTCCCAATAAGAGAACGGTCACCCGGAAAATGTACCAGCAAATTATTACTGAGCCGTCCGGTCATAAGCGAAGCATCCTGTTCATTCTGCTCTTCTACCAGTACTTCCGCGACCTCTCCCGTATGCTTGGCGGTAAGCTTCGCAGATTGCTCGGAAACAAGCGCCAGTAATCGGTTGAAACGCTCCTTTGCGATGTCCTCCGGCACCTGATTTTCCATAGCAGCCGCCGGGGTTCCGGTACGCTTGGAATACAAAAAAGTATAAGCGGAATCAAATCCTGCTTTTTCTACCACGTCTAGCGTATCTTTAAAATTCTCTTCCGTTTCTCCGGGAAACCCGACAATAATATCTGTAGTCAGGGAAATCTCCGGCATGGCGGTTTTAATTTTCTCTACCAACCTCAGGTAGTCCTCCTTCGTATACTTCCGGTTCATTTGTCTGAGAATTTCGGTGCTTCCGGACTGCATCGGCAGATGAAGATGTCTGCAAATCTTTTTGGAATCCCGCATCACCTCAATCAGCTCATCGGACAAATCCTTCGGGTGAGATGTCATAAAGCGGATACGCTCGATACCGTCCACCTTCTCGACCTCGCGTAACAGCTGTGCAAAGCTCACCGGATTGTCCAGAGTCTTTCCGTAGGAATTTACATTCTGTCCGAGAAGCATCACCTCCACGATACCCTCCGATGCCAGCTTCTTTACCTCCGCCAGAATATCCTCCGGCTTTCTGGAACGCTCTCTTCCGCGTACATACGGCACAATACAATAGCTGCAGAAATTGTTACAGCCGTACATAATATTGACGCCTGCCTTAAAACGGTATTTATGCTCACTCGGAAGCTCCTCTACAATCTTGGAAGTACCGTCCAAAATTTCAAATACCTGCTTTTGTCCGGACACTCTTCTCCAGATAAGCTCCGCAAGCATATAAATATTATGTGTACCGAACACAATATCAACAAAACGATAGCTTTTTTTGATTTTTTCAATGACATGCGGCTCCTGCATCATACAACCGCATAAGGCAATCCGCATATCCGGATTTTTTGACTTAAGATTCCCGAGATATCCGATACGTCCGTATACCTTGGTGTTTGCATTCTCCCGCACGGTACAGGTATTATACAGCACAAAATCCGCCTGTTCGGAATCCACCGGGACATAGCCTGCCGTCTCTAAGATACCGGCAAGCTTCTCTGAATCCTTCGCATTCATCTGACATCCGAACGTTTCGATATGATAGGTCAGTGCTCTGCCGAGCTCTGTACTTTTTTTCTCGTTATGCCGGCGCAGCAGCTCCATAAAATAATACTGGCGCTCCGGCTCGGTGGTCGGTACTAACTGCTGTTCCTTTCCTGCCTGTATAAAACTATCCTGCATTTTATTTCCTACTTTCTCATAGCTTTACAATCAATTTCAATTTGCATTTTCTTTTATCTTACAGTTTCAGCATGCTCTATCAACAGAGTT
>JAQXOR010000149.1 GCA_029099805.1 Lachnospiraceae bacterium | reverse complement strand
GGGAAGAGAGTATGGCAAAATATGTATGTCAGGTATGTGGTTATGTTCATGAAGGTGATTCCGCTCCGGAGAGCTGTCCGGTATGTAAGGCTCCGGCTGAGAAGTTTACGGAGCAGTCCGGTGAGAAGGCCTGGGCAGCAGAGCATGTAGTTGGTGTTGCAAAGGGCGTTAGCGAGGATATTTTAAAGGATCTTCGTGCAAACTTTGAGGGTGAGTGCTGCGAGGTAGGTATGTATCTTGCAATGGCTCGTGTGGCTCACAGAGAGGGCTATCCGGAAGTCGGTATGTACTATGAGAAGGCTGCTTTCGAAGAGGCAGAGCATGCAGCTAAGTTTGCTGAGCTTCTCGGTGAAGTAGTGACCGACAGTACGAAGAAGAATCTGCAGCTTCGTGTAGATGCTGAGAACGGTGCTACCGCAGGTAAGACTGACCTTGCAAAGCGTGCAAAGGCTGCTAATCTTGATGCTATCCACGATACCGTACATGAAATGGCTCGTGACGAGGCAAGACACGGTAAGGCATTCGAGGGTCTTCTTAAGAGATACTTCAGCTAAGAATTGCGGGAAATCGCTTAAAATAAGGCCTATGACAGGAGCTGTTGCAGGTATGAACTGCGCGGCTCCTGTTTATGTGTGAGAAAATTTTAATGATTTACCGTGATAGAGCGGCAAAAAAACAGATTGAAATCTTTTCTGCCATGTGATATAATTTACAGGTAAGAGAATAGACCTAAGCAGGAGGACAATGAATGAATCGGCTTATCTATGAGTTGGAAAGCATTTACACACAGAATAAGATTGAAGCTAAGGTGGATGAGGAAAATAATTACCTTAACTTAAAGCAGCGTATTCTGACTCCCGGTGGATTTTTTACCTTGGATATTTATGTGATAGCAGATATGCAGAATATGCAGAAATATATGTTTCTATGCAAGGGATTAGGTAAAAATAAATGTCCGTCTCCTGATGACCTGAGGAAGATTGAACTGTTTAATGAGTCTCATGAGGGAATGGAGTTGCTCTTCTCAGAGGAGAATGACTATGTGCTTTCATTTGAGCGTGAGTTTTATGGAATTGATTCCTACGGTATCGGTACGAGAACGCTGAATGAGGCAATGAACTGTGTGTCGGAATTTCAGTCCTTCGTAAAACGAAATTATCCGGACTTAAAACGTATCATAAAAGGAATGGCTTAAAAAGGCCGGCGTATTTTCATGCGCCGGCTTTTTTATTAATTACGGACGAAAAATATGTTTTGCAAAGTGATACAATCCGTTTTTCCAGACGGTGAAATCATGACCGCCGGGCATGGTGTAATACAGATGCTCTACGCCGTTTGCATTCAGTGTTTCTTCGTAATGTGCCGTAACGTATTTTACAATCTCATCCTGTTCCCCGTTGCACATCATGATAAAATACGGAGTCGGAGCACCCTCCGGAATCCGGAACGTATCTTCCGTGAACTGTCCCGGAAATGCCGGACCCGGACCTTTTGCTTCCATCGGCAGAAGTCCCGGTGCCGGGCTGAAGGCACCGATATAGCCGAAGACCTCCGGCATGGTAAAGCCGATGAAAAGTGACTCTCTGCCACCCATGGAAAGACCGGCAATCGCAGTGTTTTTACGCCCTGTTTTTATACTGAAATTTTTCTGAATAAACGGCATTAAGTCGTCTTTTAAATCATTGATAAAGTTGTCAAATGCAGCAATATTGACCGGGCCGAAGACCTCCTGCGGAACGGCATCCTCTTTCATGGCACGGACATTCGGGATGACGACAATCATCTCGCTTGCCTCTTTTTTTGCAACAAGGTTACTGATTATTTCAAGCGGATTCCCACCTAACCATTCATTATGATCTCCACCGATGCCGTGTAACAGATACAGGACCGGATAGGTCTTTTCCTCTGTATAGCCTGACGGAAGAATTACATGGCAGAGTCTGTCTGCTCCCGTAGTTTTGGACGGATAGGTTACCGTCCGGCGGGTCCATGCTCCGGACGCGGCAGTTGCCTCATCAAATCCCTGTGGTGTTTCATACGGAAAACTCATATGATATCCTCCTTTTCTGAACCGATGTACTCCCTGATTAGAATTCTAACAAATAAAGGATAGCATAGGTGGATTTATTTGTCAAACGAAAGTTTTGTGACGGCTTAGGAACCGAGAATGCTTATTGACATTCGCTGAAAACAAGATAAAATAGTATTTGGAAGGTGTTCTTTGGTCTGGAAACAGGCATAGAAAGTATGATTTAAGAAGGGATGAAAAAATGCAAAAGCTATTGAAGAAAATGATGGCAGGCACTTGTTGCCTGATACTTTTGGGAAGCATGGCAGCATGCAAGCGCGGAGATAAGGAAATAAGCACCGATGGTACACCGGAAGTAACCGCAACTACTGCCCCGACAGAGGCTGTGAACCCAACAAAAGTGCCGGAGACAACGAAGATGCCGGAAGCTACCGGAGAGCCGGATGCTGCGGAGGTGACGAATGTACCCGAGGTAACAAAGGAGCCTGAGGTAACGAAGGTACCGGAGAAACCGGAGGGTTCTTTAAAGGAAGCTGCGGCAGATTGTGGGTTCAGCTTTGGAACAGTAGTAAGCGCATATACTAAATATGATTTGAATTATAAAATAATGTTAATGGATGAGTTTAACAGTATAACCGCTGCAAACGAGATGAAAGCGTATTCTATGTTAAATCAAAGTGTGTCGCAGTCGAATCAGGACGGTATGCCGGCAATTGATTTTTCGCAGGCAGATGCAATCGTATCCATGGCTGAGCTGATGGGAATCGGTGTCAGGGGACATGTACTTGTCTGGGATGCATATATGTGTGACTGGTTTTTCAGAGAGGGTTACACAAATAACGGGGCTTATGTGGACCGTGAAACGATGGAGCTCCGTCTGAAATATTATATTGAAAAAGTAATTACACATTTTGAGACAGAGTTTCCGGGAGTTGTCTATTGCTGGGATGTGGTAAATGAAGCGGTAGGAGACAGTGATTTGGATTATGATGCTTCGGATGCACGGCATATACGTACCTACCGGGGCGGTTTGGCCAATCCGTTTTATAATTGCATCGGAGATGACTATGTGGAGCTGTCCTTCCTTTATGCAAAGGATGTCGTGGAAAAGCTGCAAAAGGAAAATCCGGACGTTAATATTACCCTGTTTTATAATGATTACAATGCATTTCTGCCGGAAAAAAGAGATGCAATCTGTGAAGTGGTAAAGAGTATTAACAGTTATGCGAAGGATGCGGACGGGAATTACCGCAAGCTCTGCGAAGGGGTAGGAATGCAGAGCTACATCGGTGGCTACGGAGAGCAGGAAGGGTGTATGAATCCGGACGATATTGGGAAAATCCGGACGGCAATCGAAAAGTATCATGCGCTTGGTGTTGAGGTTCATGTGACAGAGATGGCAATTCGGAATTACGATGAGAGTAAGCAGGCAGAGCATGCGGAATTTTGCGGAAAACTGTTTGAAATGTACGCGGAGCTGAATCAAAAGGAACAGATGCTTACGAATGTTTCCATTTGGGGAATTAAGGATGCACCGGATATGGAGGAATGGGATTACAGCTATAAACAGAATTCTCCTTATTGTGGATTATTTGATAAAGACTGTAAAAAGAAAGAGTCCTACTATAAGGCACTGGAGGCTATGAAGTCTACAGGCACCGAGTGAAGGCTGCAGAGAGATAGCGGCAGTCCGGACGGAGGGAGCCTTTCATGAGTGGGACACAGTGTTTGCTTGACAATTAAGGAATTCCGGATATAATGATAATACAGGCTGATTAGGCTTCTAATTAGCAAAAGGACCTGGCATCCTGCACGCTCAATATGCCAGAAAACACGTATGGAGGAGAAGGAATGAGAGAGCAATTGATTGTTTCACTGATTAATGCTTCTACATTACACCAGAAGAGCTGCTGGGCAGAGTTCCGGAAGCTGGATTTATCACCCGGGCAGCCAAAGGTACTATCCCGCTTATGCTTTCAGGAGGGATATTTACAAAAGGAGCTGGCGGCGCTGTGCCATGTAGAGCCGGCAACCATGGTTGTATTGTTGGCGAATATGGAGAAGAAAGGACTGATTCGTAAGGAAGCAGTGCATGTTTCCGGCGGAAAGCGTGCCTTTCGCATTTACCTTACCGACGAGGGAAGAGCTCTGGGACATGAGGTAGACCGGATGGTGGAAGAAGTGGAAGAGAAGAGCTTCCGTGGCTTTTCGGAAGAAGAAAAGCGTCAGCTGATTACTTTGCTGGAGCGGATGGCAGAAAACTTATCCTAGCCGGAGGAAGAGACTATCGGCTTGAAGATAGAGAAGAAAGGGGAAGCACAATGAATAAGTTTGCAAAAAAAATTTGCGCGGGTGCATGTTGTGTGCTGGTTCTGCTTAGTGCAGCATGCAAAAAAAATATCAGTGCGGATGAACCGCTGACACCGGGCATTACAGACGAGGTTACTCCGGAGCCGACGGTTGCACCGACGGCGACGCCGGTACCGACAGAAGCGCCGAAGGCTACCGCTACTCCAAAGCCGGAGCCGACGAGAAAGCCGGTACAGATAGAAAGCGGTGCGATTCCGAATGTTTATCTGGA
>JAQXOR010000148.1 GCA_029099805.1 Lachnospiraceae bacterium | reverse complement strand
TCGTATCCTGTCCGTCAAGTACTATTGTTCCGCTGGTCGGCTGATATACCTTCGTCAACAGATTGAAAACCGTTGTCTTTCCGGCGCCGTTCGGACCGATAAGACCTGCAATTTCCGTCGCACCGACTGCAAGATTAAAATCATCTACCGCCACAAGACCGCCGAAGGTAATGCCCAAATGGCTGCACTCTAACACCGGAGGCTTATCCTTATCACGTTCCGGCAGAATGCTCTGACTTACAACCTCATGAATTCTCGTCTTATCCATTTGCATTCTCCTCCTTTCCGGTCTTCTTATTTCCTTTTACAAAAACGCCCTTTACTTTACCGGCGAGCCCTCCGAAGAACTCCTTGAGCTTCGGATTATTGGTTCCGAGCATAACAAGAATCAACACAATCGCATAAACAAGCATACGGTAGTCACTGAACTCACGAAGAAGCTCCGGAAGCAGTGTAAGAAGTGCCGCGGCAATCAATGAACCGCGCATGCTTCCGAGACCGCCGAGAACTACAAATACAAGTACCAGAATTGAAGTGTTAAAGTCAAACTTAGAAGGAGCTACCGTCGAGAAATTATGTGCAAACAATGTACCCGCCACCCCGGCCATTGCTGCTGAAATCGCAAATACCATCAACTTATACTTTGTAACATTAATACCGACCGATTCCGCTGCAATACGGTTATCACGAAGTGCCATAATCGCGCGTCCGGTACGGCTCTGCGTCAGATTGAAAATCACAATCAGACAAAGCAGTAACAAAACAAAGCCAAAGGTAAACGTTGAAATCTTCCGTACACCGGAGCAGCCCATGGAACCACTGATAATCATCTTGCCGCCTTCCAAAAGCTCCATTCGGTTGATGACAGAAACATGCAGTCCTTCGGAGTCCAGACCGACATAAAGAATATTTATGATGCTCTTAATAATCTGACCGAACGCCAACGTAACGATTGCCAGATAGTCCCCCTTTAATCGAAGCACCGGAACACCGATAATAAGTCCTGCAAGAGCTGCCATTACACCTCCTGCAATTACCGCTACAAGCAGGCAAAGCAGATTAGAATCCGTCACCTGACGCATCAAGGTACTGACAAGTACGCCACCAAATGCACCGACACTCATAAAACCGGCATGTCCCAGACTCAGCTCACCGAGGATACCTACCGTTAGGTTTAAGGAAATCGCCATAATCATATAGGCACAAATCGGAACCAGCTGTCCGTTAATGAGGTTTGAAGTAATGCCCCCGTTTTTTAACACAAGAACAACCAGATAGACAAGAAGTAATCCGCCGATTGTAACAAAGTTCTTCTTTGATGTTTTGTTTAATGATTTGATTGCTTTCATCCGGACCACCTCACACTTTCTCGCTGATTTTCTTACCAAGAAGTCCTGTCGGTTTTACAAGCAGTACGACAATCAGCACTGCAAATACAATCGCATCCGAAATCTCCGTAGAAATATATGCCTTTGCAAAAATTTCAATCACACCAAGTAAAATTCCGCCGACCAAAGCACCCGGGATTGAACCGATACCGCCGAATACCGCTGCGGTAAATGCCTTAATACCCGGCATGGAGCCTGTCGTCGGTACGAGGTTCGGGTAAGCAGAGCAAAGCAAAACACCGGCAATTGCGGCAAGCGCAGAGCCAATGGCAAAGGTGATTGAGATGGTCGTGTTAACATTGATACCCATCAGCTGGGCTGCACCCTTATCCTCAGAGCAGGCACGCATTGCCTTTCCCATCTTGGACTTTCCGGTAAAAATCGTAAGTGCAATCATAATGACAAGACAGGCAAGGATTGTTACTACCGTTACATAAGAAATATGCAGACCGCCCGCAATCTCAATGTTTCCGTTTCCAACAACAGACTTAAACACCTTCGGGTTGGACGTCCAGAGAAGCTGCGCCGCATTCTGTAAAAAATAACTCATACCGATTGCCGTAATCAAAACAGCAAGAGAAGTCGCCTGTCGGAGAGGCTTGTACGCCAGACGCTCGATTACAATACCGAGCACGGTACAAACAAACACAGAAAGAAGAATTCCGACAATCGCAGGCATATCATAGCGGCTCGTCATAAAAAAGCAGACATATGCACCAACCATGATGACGTCTCCGTGTGCGAAATTCAGCATTTTTGCAATACCGTACACCATCGTATACCCGAGTGCGATAATTGCATAAATACTTCCGAGGCTGATACCGTTAATCACATTTGAAAGGAACTCCATAAACCACACACCTCAATCCTTTAAAGTATAAAAATAAATCCCTATAATCATAACATAAACAGACAAAAAAAGCAATGAAAAAGAAAAGGAGCCGCGCAATTCAAATGACGACTCCTTTGCCTAGTTCTTTTCTGTTTTCAATTATTACTTATCAAGACCTACATATACTCCGTTCTCGATTACCATACCCTTCGGGCTCTTGGTAACCTCACCCTTGGTATTCCAGGTCATTCCGTTACCGGTCAAACCATCAAAGGTCATAGAGGTGAACTGTGCAATCATAATATCACAGATATCAGCAGCAGACATATCTGCGGTAACCTTACCGTTCTTACAAGCCTGGTATACAGCGTATACACAGTCATAAGCATCTGCAGCAAACTGATTCGGAACCTCATTATACTTTTCCTTGTACTTGTTAACAAAGTTAACGGTCTTCTCGTCAGAAGCATCCGCAGAGAACGGAGTAAGAAGGATTACGCCCTCTGCAAGAGAGGTATCAAAGCCCTCAAGGGTAAGAATACCATCCATACCGTCAACACCGAAAAAGGTCGGTGCATAGCTCATGCTCTTAGCCTGTGCAAGAATCAGAGCTGCTGCCTCATAATACATCGGGAGGAATAAAATATCAGCACCTGCATTCTTTGCATCGTTTAACTGTACACTGAAGTCATTCTGGCTATCCGTATTAAAGGTGGTCTCGGAAACAACGTCAAGACCAAGCTCCTTTGCCTTGCTCATGAAGGTATCACGAATACCGGTAGAATATACATCATCATTTTTGTAGATGACGGCAATCTTTGTTCCAAGCTTCTTATCGCTGATGTACTGAGCGGAAGCAGAACCCTGGTTCGGGTCAGAGAAGCACATCTGGAACATATTGTCCTTACCCTCGGTAACAGCCGGAGCAGAAGCAGACGGAGTTAATGCGAAGATACGATCTGCATAGGTATCAGCAGAAGTAGCAATACACGGCTGAGTGGTAACGGAACCAAAGGAAATCTGAACGCCCCAGTCCTTAAGGGAATTGTAAGCGTTTACTGCCTTCTCGGCATCATGGGTATCATCCTCATACTTTAACTCAAACTGAATATCGCCGAGAGCATTAATCTCTTCTACTGCAATTTCAGCACCACGCTTAACAGCGTTACCGTAAACTGCTGCGCCACCGGTAAGAGGACCGGTACCACCGATTTTAATAGCCGCAGACGCGGAATCATTCTTGCCACATCCTGCAAATGCAGAAAGCATCATTGCAGAGATAAGGCCAAAACATACTACCTTTTTCATCTTTCTCATACTATCTCTCCTTCATATATGTACTACATAGTTAAGCCGTTTTTCGACTTTACCATATACTACTACGATTGGTTTGGATTTGTCAACAAAAAAAAACGCACAAAATACCAACTTTTCCTCGAAAAAAGTTGGTGCTTTTACCAATAAAAAGGTGCAAAAATACGAGATGTAAAAAAAATTCAAAAATCTGCAAAAAAACAATTGACAAGAACAAAAAAGTATTGTATACTAACAAACGTCGCTGATAGCGAACACTTATTAGAGAGATGCTGCTGTGGCTCAGTCGGTAGAGCGTCGCATTGGTAGTGCGGAGGTCACGGGTCCGATTCCCGTCAGCAGCTTTCAAAGAATATGATTCAAACAAAAACTCAGGCATTTGATTAATAGCCTGAGTTTTTGTTTTTCCTCTTCATTAAATAATTTCCCGAAATCATTTCTCTTTAGAATTGCTTTGGCTAATCTTTCATCAATCTCTCTTTTTTTCAAAAAAATCAACAAAGCAGGGGCTGTCGCATGAATATGCCACGCTCACACCATTGTGCATTTCATTCGTACGACAGCCCCCGATTTCTCTCTTACAAGCTCTTTTCCAATACCGCTATCATCTCATCCACATGCTCTTTCTTTATCACAAGCGGCGGGACAAACCGGATAATATTGCTTCCTGCGGCGATCAATATCAGCCCGGCATCCATCGCACGGGTGATAATGTCCTTTACCGGCTCCTTAAACTCCAGTCCCTGCATCAGACCGATACCACGGTGTGCGACAATTTTATCGGTATGACGGGCAGCCAGTGCCTCCAGCTGCTCATAAAGATATGTTCCTGCTTCCTTTACGTTCTCCAGAAGCTTCAACTCCTCAAAACGGTCAAATACCGTGCTTACCGCATGGGTGACAAACGGATTGCCACCGTAGGTAGTGCCGTGATCGCCCGGCTCATACGCCGCAGCCACCTCGTTTGTAGCCGCAAACGCACCTACCGGCACACCACAGCCGAGCGCCTTTGCCGTCGTCATAATATCCGGCATAACACCGTACTGCTGGTAAGCATACATCGTACCGGTTCTGCCCATGCCGCACTGAATTTCGTCCAGAATAAGAAGAATCCCCTTTTCATCACAAAGCTTTCTCACACCTTGTAAAAACTCCTGTTCCGCCGGGTAAATCCCACCCTCGCCCTGCACGGTTTCCATAATAATTGCTGCCGTCTTGTCGGAAACCAGTTTCTTTATGCTATCCAGATTGTTGTACTCAGCAAATACCGCGCCGCCGATTAACGGTTCAAAAGCGGTACGATATTTCTTTGTACCGGTTACAGACAGTGCTCCCATACTTCTTCCATGGAACGAATGCTCCATCGCAATAATTTCACTATCTGCAACACCATGCTTCTTATAGTAATACTTTCTCGCCAGCTTTATAGCTCCCTCTACGGCTTCCGTACCGCTGTTCGTAAAGAATACACGGTCCATACCGGAGGCCTTTACAAGCTTTTCCGCCGCAAAGGTCGTCGGCTCATTGTAATAGTAATTAGAGGTATGTAACAGCTTATCAACCTGAGCTTTAACCAACTCATTATACTTTTTATCCCCGTAGCCCAGCGCAAATACCGCAATACCGGCTGAAAAGTCCAGATATTTCTTTCCGTCGGTGTCATATAAATATACGCCTTCTCCATGGTCAAGCACGACCTGATATCTGGAATAGGTGTGCATTAATACCTTTTCTGCCCTTGAAATACACTCTTCCTTATTCATTCCATATGCTCCTTTCCTATCGAAAAAAGTAAAATACCGGGACGCCATGTCCCGGCATCCTGTATATAATCGGATACTTCTGTCTATTCCCCGCCCTTAATAATAGCGGTACCGATACCCTTATTGGTAAAGAACTCAAGCAACAGGGAATGTTCAATACGTCCATCCATAATATGTACCCCTGTCACGCCTTCCTTTACGGCATCGATGCAGTTTTGCAGCTTCGGAAGCATTCCGCCTCCGATGACTCCGGATGCAAGCAATTCGTCCGCATCTGCCAGAGTCAGGACAGAAATCAGAGAAGATTTATCCTCAAAATCACGGTAGACACCCTCAATATCCGTAAGGAATGCCAGCTTCTCTGCATTCATTGCAGTCGCAATTGCACAGGCTGCATCATCTGCATTAATGTTATAGGAAAGGAAGCTGTCATCCATTCCAATCGGTGCAATGACCGGAATATAGTCATTTACTAAAAGTGTATCAATCAGATTGGTATCTACCTCCGTAATATTGCCGACAAAACCGATATCCTCACCGTTTGCATACTTTTTCTCGCATTTCAAGGTGCCACCGTCCTTGCCGCAAATACCGGATGCCTTCACTCCGAGCTGCTCGAGCATCTGCACCAGACGCTTATTCACTTTATTCAGTACCATCTCCGCAACTTCCATAGTCTCCGCATCGGTCACACGAAGCCCCTGCACAAACTTTGCTTCCTTTCCGAGAAGTCCGACCCACTTACTGATTTCCTTTCCGCCGCCGTGTACAACAATCGGCTGCATACCAACAAGCTTAAGCAACGCGACATCCTTAATAACACTCTGCTGCAGCTTCTCGTCTAACATGGCACTTCCGCCGTACTTCACAACAACAATCTTATCCTTAAACTTCTGAATATACGGCAATGCCTCAATCAGAACATTTGCCTTTGCCATTACCTCTTCCATCATACTCATATTGCTTCCTCACTTTCCTCCTACGGTTCAAATTCGATAATATCAGCTGCGGTAATCCGCATTAATCTTTACATAATCAAAGGTCAAATCACAGCCCCATGCAGTAGCGGATGCGGTTCCCTGCTTCATATCCGCAATTGCCGTTACCCGGGAAGCAGACAATATCTTCGTTGCTTCTTCCTCAGAATAATCGGTAGCAAATCCACCCTTAACGAGCTGCAACTTCCCGTTTTCACTTTCGATATACAAATCTACCGCATCCGGGTCAAAGCTTTCGCCGGAATATCCGAGCGCACAGAGAATTCTTCCCCAGTTCGCATCCTGTCCGAAAATCGCCGCCTTTGTCAGACTTGAAGTAATCACAGACTTTGCAAATATGACTGCCTGCTCCTTCGTAGCCGCATTCAAAATCTTCGTAGTAAAGAGCTTTGTTGCCCCTTCGCCATCCTCCGCGATCTTCTTTGCCAGAGTTTCGTTTACATAATAAAGGGCTTCCTTAAACTTCGTATACTCCTCACCCTCTGTGGTAATCTCCGGATTTCCTGCCGCACCGTTTGCAAGTAAAAGTACCGTATCATTGGTAGAGGTATCGCCGTCTACAGAAACCATATTATAGGTATCGCATACCGTCTCGGAGAGTGCCTTCTGAAGCAATTCTTTGGAAATGCAGACGTCTGTAGTGATGAAACCGAGCATGGTACACATATTCGGATGAATCATGCCGGAGCCCTTACACATACCGCCGATTGTCACTGTCTTACCGCCGACTTCGATGGTTACGGCTGCTTCCTTCTCCTTTGTGTCAGTCGTCATGATTGCCTTTGCCGCCAGATGTCCGGACTCACGACCCTCTGCAAGCTTCGGAACCATAGCCTCTACGCCTGCACATATCTTATCCATCGGAAGCTGCATCCCGAT
>JAQXOR010000147.1 GCA_029099805.1 Lachnospiraceae bacterium | reverse complement strand
ATGATTGCCACACGGTTACAGTACCGTTTTACTTCCGAAAGTACATGGGTAGACAGCATACAGGTAGCCCCTGCCTTTACATACTCCCCGATTAATTCAAAAAATTCAGTCTGCATCAAAGGGTCCAGACCACTGGTAGGTTCATCAAATACAAACAGCTTCGGTTTGTGCTGCATGGCACATACAATGCTGACCTTTTTACGATTTCCCAAAGACAGCTCATTAATTCTCTTGTTTTCGTCCACCTTCAGACGTTCACACAGCTTCCCCGCTTCTTCCGTGCAATCCTGCTTTCTTACCTCCGCTGCCATCCGAATGACATCCTTCACCTTCATGGACGGATAAAACATTGCCTCGGAAGGCATATAGCCTATTTCCTTCAGAATTTCTTCCTTTTCTTCTTTACTGTCCTTTCCGAGTATCCTGATGCTTCCGCTTTCGTATTGTATCAGTCCGAGCATGGAACGAATCGTTGTGGACTTTCCTGCTCCGTTCGGTCCGAGGAATCCGAAAATCTCTCCCTCCCGGACACAAAACGAAACATCGGAAACGCCTCGATGCTTTCCGTAATGCTTTGTCAGATTGCTAATCTCAATTGCATTATTCATTCTCCCGTTTTCTCCTTTCCTGAAACATTCTCAAATCATCATTTAACAGCTTTTCATCAATTCTGCGTTTTGCCCTATAAACCAGAAAGGCACACACATAGGTAAATGCAATATAAAAGAAAAATCCCACGCATACCCACAGATTACGGTCAAACCAACTGCACAGCCAGGACATACCGCCATACAGAAGGGAGCAAACAAGCAGATAACCGATTTCCTTCGCCCCAAGTGTTTCTCCTTCATCAAAGGCAGATAGAACAAACACCTGTAAATACCCCATCGCATAGGTCATAAAAATCATCTCCGCCATATGTAAAATACTCGCATCATATCCTCCGCGAAGCACCCGGTACATACAATAAAAGAATAAAATAGCAAAGAAATACAAACATGCCTTAAACTCGATCCCGATTTCCTTTGTCAGATACCTCTCCCAAGCCGATATTTTTTCCCTCTGCTTACTCATTGCCGTCACCCCCTCTAAGTATTTTTCTAAAATCGGACGCATACGTTCGTGAAATCATAATCCGCTCCCCACCGCACATTGTTGCCTCTATCCGATTCGAAGGAAGGCTTTTCAAGCGTTCTACGTGGTCAATATTGATTATCATAGACTTGCTGCAACGAAAAAAATTCACCCCCGTTAGCAGCTGTTCCAGACGATTTAACGTATACTCCGTCTGCAGCACCTCCTGCTTTGTATAGGCAAAGGTTTTACCGTCCACACTCTCAATATATAAAACCTCCTCCGGCTCAAAGAGAATCAGCTGCTGCTCCTTCCATCCTCGTAACCTCTGCTGCTTCCCCTGAAGAAAGCTGCAGATGCGTTCCACCTCCGACGTCCTTTCCCTGTACCGGAGTATTACTTCCTCTTCCCCCGTAGTAATCTGCTGTATTGTATATCTCATCCCCGGCCTCCCCTCGTTTCAAAAGTACTTTTGACCTCTGTATCATTTTAGCAAACCGGACTTAATCTGACAATGTTTTTTCGGCAAGTGACACTTTTTCGGACGTAAGAGACACTTTTAAAAGCTTTGCAAACCGCTCAAAAGGCATTTCAATGGCAAATGAAATATGCCGGAGATATCGACGTGAAGGTCGTTTCTTTGATGAAATATTGAAAGCAGGTGAATAAAATGGAAACTCTCTCTCTTGAAAAACGTCAGCTTTGTGATATACAGGGCAGACTATTTGAACTGGCATTGAAAAATGAATATGACTGCCCGCTGTTTATAGAGAATTTTATGGCTTCCATACTCTTGATGTTGAGATGGCCATTGATAACTTAAAAGAAATTCATGAACAAAAATTTAAACATACTTTGATTTAAGGGAACCGGATATTTAGGCTTTGTACGTAAATAAACTATAAACAGGAGCCGGTCATTGAATAAATCGGCTCCTGCTATTTTCAGCCTTCGTAAAGGAATTATTTCACTTTGAAACGAATCATATGATAGGAATGCGGCTCCAGCTCAACGCTGTCTGCCTTTGTTTCGCCGTCATGTGGGGTAACCTCCTCCGGATTCTTGGCAGAATTGGTTGCCTTCATATCATCATGATTTACTACCTTGTGCTCCAGAACACGTTCTACCGTAAAACCGCCAAGGCTTACGTCTAACGAAACCGTTTCCGTCATATTTCTGTTTACAACGAATACTACGACCTCGCCCGCTTCTTCGTTATAAACGGCGGAACAGTCTATATAAGGGACCTCCTCCCATCTTCCCGCGGAGTACTTTTCGCACTCACACTCAGTCGCAAGCGCGGTTCCGCGTCCGTAACGGGATGCGTACATGTACGGATAGAAGGTGGTCTGCAGCCAGAGATTTCCGCCCGTCACCGTCATTACCGGAGCGATTACGTTGACAAGCTGTGCCAGACAGGCAATCTTGACACGGTCGGAATGGTTAATCAGGGAGTTCAGAAGACACCCTACTACCAGCGCATCCTCCATCGTGTAAATGTCCTCAAGCTGTGGCGGAGCAATACTCCAACGCGGAATCTGCTTATCTGCTTCATTGGAATGGAACCATACATTCCATTCATCAAAGGAAAGATGAATCTCCTTTTTGCTTCCCTTTTCCTCCTTAATCTTATCACAAATCGCAACCACCTTTTCAATAAAGCGGTCCATATCAATCGAACTGCCGAGATACTCTTCTGTATTGTTCTCACGGTTGCCGTAGTAACTGTGCAGGGATATGTAATCAATATGCTCATAGCACTCACGAAGTACCGTCTCTTCCCAGGCACCAAACGTCGGCATTCCACTATGTGAGCTTCCGCAGGCCACCAGCTCAATCGATGGGTCGGTCCATTTCATCATCTTTGCCGCTTCACATGCCTTCCTTGCATATTCCTTCGCCTCTAAGTGACAAATCTGCCACGGACCGTCCATCTCGTTACCGAGACACCAGGTCCGGATGCCGAACGGCTTGTTAAAACCGTTCTTACGGCGCATATCCGCATAATAAGTATCCGTTTCCGCATTACAGTACTCTACAAGATTTGCGGCCTCCTCCGGTCCTCTGGTACCCAAATTCACTGCCATCATAATCTCACTGCCGGCACGCTTCGCCCATTCCTGAAACTCATCGATACCGACCTCATTTGTCTCAATCGTACCCCATGCAAGCTCCAGACGGCGTGGGCGCTTACTCCTGTCACCTGTACCGTCCTCCCAATGATAACCGGAAACAAAATTACCGCCCGGATACCGTACAAGAGGTACCTTCATCTCTTTAATCGCCTCCAAAACATCTCCGCGAAAGCCCATATCATCCGCAGTCTCATGCCCCGGCTCATAAATACCGCCGTATACCGCACGCCCCAGATGCTCGATAAACGAACCGTACAGTCTGTCATCAATCTTACTAACAATCTTGTCCTTATTCAGTGTAAGCTTTGCCTTCATAAGAAACTCCTTCCTTCTTCTTAATTCTGCTGATTTTCAGCATGTTCCATATTTTATTGTATCATTCTTTTCTTCCGTGTACATGCACTATGTTGCAAGAAAACTAACATATTGTGCAATCATGTATTTTATGGTATCATAAAAATTGTATCACCATAGAAAGGATTCCTTATGAACATAAAAAAAATGGGCTACCACCACACCCACGATTCATCCTTCCATATTGACCGCCCCTTAGGCTCCGGAGACTGGCTGCTGTTACTTGTTTTTACTCCTTCCCGACTTACTCTTTCCGGAGAGGAACGCACCACGACCGAGCCTTACTTCATCCTTTATCGGAACGGTACGCCGCAGCACTACGGTGCTTTGGGCACCGGCTATACCGATGACTGGGTTCATCTTCTCCTTAACGAACGGGATTTGGCACATTTAAAGGAGCTGGGCATTCCCTTTGATACGCCGGTGTTTATTAAAAATATAGAGCAGCTTTCAAAGCTCTTAGAATCCATGACCTACGAATTTCACTCACCGCACCCGTTAATGCAGGAAAACTTAACCCTCTACCTCCGCCTGTTTTTTAATTATCTGAGTGAAGAGTTCGACGCCGTCAAACACCGTGACCCGCACTTTCTCCTGTTCAACCGCATCCGCAGCCAGATGTACAATGAGCCTTACCTGTACCGTTCTCCGGACGAGTTGGCAAAGGAGGCCGGACTGAGCCGTTCCTCCTTCCAGCACATCTACCGGAAGCTGTACGGCACCGGTGTCATCGCAGACCTCATCCGTGCCCGCACGGAATACGCCTGTTATCTGCTATCCTCTACCACACTGCCGGTATATCAGGTAGCCGATATGTGTGGCTACCATAGTGAAATCCATTTCATGCGCCAGTTTAAGGAGCAGACCGGCAAAACGCCGTCGGAGTATCGAAGGAGTGCCTTACCGGCAGAATGAAGGCTGCACCTTTCCCGGTGAAGCGCTGATTCATCAGCATTTTACCGGGAATTTCTCTTATGAAATGCCTTACCGAGTTTCCAGCAAAGTCCGAATCCGAGCGCTGCAAGAATCAGCATAACCAGCACCCAGACTATCGGATTTCCGATTTTAACGGCAATCCAGATAAACAATGCTGCCACTGCAGCAAAAACTGCCAAAAGAACAACCGCAAGCAAAATCCTTAACGAAAGCGGCACCTTTTTGGAGTTCACACCATCCAGAGCTCCCTCTAACACACCGTCTGCCACGCCCTCGAAAATAATTTCAAAAACAAGCTCAATCAAAAAATCCATACGGGCTCTCCTTTCTTTTACTTGCTCTGCCACCGGCTTACACTATACTGTGTCATCTTATAAAGAAAGTATACAACTTAAAAACGTAGGTGTGGCAGCCCCGCATTCCTATATTCTATTCCTGTCCTTATCGGTCAGACCGATTTTCCTCTTTCTTTAAGTATCTCTTTAACAAAAACACACAAAAATAAGGAAACGTATAAATATTATCACTATATCCGATATTTCCTGCCGAAAATTTAATCCCCCAGGAAATATCCGGATACGCTTTGCTTTGAATCAGTGTCCGTAACGACTTTGCCGTCCCTCTGGTCGCCTTTACCTCCACCGGAACCAGACTTTCCTGTGTTCGCACAAAGAAATCCTCCTCTAATGTGGAGTCCTCTTTCTTATAATAATACAATCCGTATCCCGTCTTTGTCAGTGCTTCTCCGACAATGTTTTCATATAAAGCTCCCTTATAAACACCAAGATTCTTATTAGCACGCAAGTCTTCCTGCGCCTCTTCATCTAACATAGCCACAAACAAGCCTGTATCAAAAAAATACAACTTATATTTCGCATCATCATAGTTTCCCTTTAAGGGCAGCTCCGGTGCGTTCAGGCAATAGCAAATATTTACAACACCTGCATCTCTCAACCATTCAATGCATCCTCGGTAATCCTTAAAGCGTGCCCCGCTTGCAACCTTAGAGATTTGAAACTTTTTATTGTCCTTAGCTAATTGTAACGGAATCTGTTCAAACACATTAAGAATTCTTGTCTGATCAAGCCCTTCTGCGTACTTTCGAATGTCTTCCCTGTAATCCTCCAGTAATTGTCTTTGAAGTACCAATGTACCCTCAAACGTACCTCTCTTGATATATTCCCGTACTACCGCCGGCATCCCTCCCAAAATACAGTAATCCAGAAATAGATTACTATAGGTTGACAGTTCCGTTTCATTAAATGGGGTTTGCTCTTTCATATGCTCTATCATCTCTTCAATTACAGCATCCCCATATCCCTTCGCCCATAAAAACTCCTCAAAATCCATAGAAAACATATCATAATCTGTTTTGTAGCCTACGCTGTTACTCTCGATTCTTTTATAATGAATTCCAAGCAAAGAACCGCTGCAAATCACATCAAAGCGCCCGTCTATCTTGAAAAATTTAAGGGCAGTGGCAATTTCCGGATACTCCTGCAGCTCATCAAAAAAGATAAGAGTATTTCCGGATTCAAACTTCTTAGCCGGATCAATACGGGAAATATTGCGGATAATACTCTCTGCCTTGTAACCGTCTTCCGCTATTTTTTTATACTTTGGTTCCTCTACAAAGTTGATATATATGATATTCTGATACGTTGCTTCCGCAAAACGCCGTATGGATTCCGTCTTTCCTACTTGTCGCGGTCCCTTCACAATCAACGGATTGTGGTTTTCCGACTCCTTCCACTCTATAAGATAACGATCTATTTTTCGTTTTAAATATAGTTCATCCATATGCATTCTCCTCTCTCATTTATAGTATATCAAAAAAATGAGTGAGTTTACAAGCATTTTTGCAAAAAAACGAGGGAGTTTCCTTTCAAATATCACAAAATCCGACAGTCGCATCTACAGCCTTTCCCATAGATGCGACTTCCCTTTATTCTTATTCCTTCCCCATCTTCGCTTTACACTCCTCCGCTTTTCTCTTCGGATAACCTACGGAGATATCATCATTTCACTCAACCAATTGATTAACCAGCCTCATCCATGCCGGTCTTCGCAGTATAATAGAATTTCTTATCCGTATCCTTACTTAACTCCAACGCCTTACCAAAATACTCTAATGTTTTTCTTTTGCAGATCTGGAACATTCTCATATGCAGCCAACCATATCCACGATAGTCCGTCGCCTCCATGCTACCTTCCTTTACCATCCGTTCATACTCCATAGCAGCTGCCATGAAATCCTCATTCCTATATGTATCCTCATACACTGCCACCAGTCGGTCTGATAGCTTGTCATATCCTTGCAGACTTTCCTTAAACAAATGTTTTCAGAAAAACAATGTCTCATTTTAATTGAAGGACTCTCAAAAAGTGAGAGTCCTTCCAAATACATTCTTATATGTCTTCCAACGCCGCTCCTACAAAGCGCACCGGCCTTCTCCTTACGCTTCCCGCACCTTCCGGAACGGATTCCACCGTCCCTTTATATAGCAAATCAAAAACAGCACAAACAAGAACAGATTGTGCGCAATCATGCACGCCCAGGCTGCCACCAATCCCAAATCAAAGAAGCTGGTACAAATAAAGGTTCCTACGATGCGCACCAGCCACATACCGACGATGTTGTACGCAAACGGCCGCTTCGTCTCGCCCACACCCTGCATCATACCTTCCATAATAATGGAGAATCCGTAGAACGGTTCCGATACCGCCACCATACGAAGCACCTTGGTTCCGAGGCGAATGACCTCCTCCGAGTCGGAGAAAATGCCCACCAATGCCGGTGCCGAGAAAAACAGTGCCGCTCCCGAGAAAATCATTAAAGCAATTTCAATCGGAAAGAACATCCGCGCCAGTTCCTTCAGGCGTTTTTCATCATTTGCACCGTAAGCATTTCCCGCCAGAGTTGCCGCCGCCGTCTGCATGCCGTAACCCGGAATGTAAAAGGCGGATTCCACCGTATTTGCAATGGTATGTGCCGCCGTGGACACATCCCCCAAAGCGTTTATCATAGACGCAAAGGCCACGTAGCCCAGAGACGTACCGAAACGCTGCAGCATATTCGGCATGGCCACCCGAAGACACGGAAGAAGAATCTTCTTATCTGGTCGCAAGGACTGCCCCTTCGGGGACACCAGCGGATGCCGCCAAAGCACAATCGTAATCAAAAGTCCGCCTACCGTAAACGCAATTGCACTGGAAATCGCCGCACCGATAACGCCCAGGTCCGCACCCCACATGGTAAATTCCAAAGAAAATATCTTGATTTGTCTGGTCGGATAAATCAGTAAAAAGTTCAAAATCACATTCACCAGATTCACTACCACACCGATTTTCATGGGAGACTTGGTATCTCCCGCTGCCCGGAGCACCGTGCCGAAAATAGTACTGGCCGTCCGGAACAGCATCGGTAAATATAAAATCAGAAAATATTGTCCCGCCAAATCCCGGATATCTTCATCCACCTGCATCCATTTCGGAATCTGTCCGGACAAAGCTACCGTTATCACTGTAACTGCAACACCTACCACCAACACAGCCAGTAATGCCTGAGACGCTGCCTTCTTTGCCGAGTCTTTCTCTCCGGCCCCCAATGCCTTTGCAATAAACGCCAAAAAGCCCACACCCACCGCAGAGATGGTACTGCCCACCAACCAGTTTACCGTGGTAGTAGCTCCTACCGCCGCCGTTGCCTGGGTTCCCATACTGCCTACCATGGCCGTGTCGATATATTGCACGGCAGTCTGCATGAGCTGTTCCAACATAGTCGGCCATGCCAGTGCCAGGATGACGCCTGCCATTTCGAAATTCAGCCGACGTTTTTTACTCTTTTCCATAAACGAATCCTCTTTCATTCCATACCCCGAAGCAAATGTCTGCCTGCATCCTCCGACAGTTTCACATCAATGCATCTCTTGCTACAGCATGCATCCACAGTACGCTCTGCTTCTGCCCCCTACTGTTCCGGCTTCTTCTTCGGTGGGCGCGGTCCCATAAACTGATAGAAATAGGTCTTTAACATACCGTTATAAATCTTACGGTTCTTGTCCGCCTGACGACCGAAATACTTCTGGGCCTCCTCATAAGAGGTAATCATGTAACAGGACCAGCTGTCCAGTCCCGCAAAGGCCTTTCCGAACTCCTGATACAGTCCCGGCAGAGCCTTTTTCTCCTCCAAACGTTCTCCGTACGGCGGATTCGTAATCACAAATCCATATTTCTTTGCGTGACTTAACTGACTGACCGGACGCTGCTGAAAATGAATGTACTCCGAAACACTGGCATCCTCTGCATTCTGTCTTGCCGCCTTTATCATATCACCGTCAATGTCATAGCCCTGTATCTGCATTGTCACATCACGCTTCACCAGGTCCTCGGCTTCATTCACCGCATCATACCACAGCTTCTTCGAAACGAGATGGGTCCAAGCCTCCGAAAGGAACTCGCGGTTCATTCCGGGGGCAATATTCGCTCCAATCATGGCTGCCTCAATCGGAATCGTTCCGCTGCCGCAGAACGGGTCTACCAGAATCCGGTCCTCTCTCCACGGCGTCAGTAAAATCAAGGCCGCTGCCAAGGTCTCCGTAATCGGTGCCTTGGAACTGAGCTTACGGTAGCCTCTCTTATGTAAGGACTCGCCGGAAGTGTCCAGGCCCACGGTCACCTCATCCTTCATAATGGACACACGAATCGGAAACGCCGCACCGTCCTCCTGGAACCATTCCTTATGATAGCTTTGCTTCATCCGCTCTACCATTGCCTTTTTCATAATTCGCTGAATATCCGACGGGCTGAACAGCTTACTCTTTACGGAATTCGCCTTCGTCACCCAGAACTTACCGTTTTCCGGAATATAGCGTTCCCACGGCAATGCCTTTGTCTTTTCAAACAACTCCTCAAACGTAGTTGCACGGAAGCGACCGACAACAAGAAGTACACGCTCTGTAGTACGTAAAAAAATATTGGCACGACTAATGGCCGTCGCATCTCCGAGAAAGCTTACCTTTCCGTCTTCCACTGTCTTTATCTCATATCCCAGGTCTGTAATCTCTTTTTTCAGCACAGACTCCGTGCCAAAATGACACGGAGTCAGAAATTCAAATAACTCTGCCATTCCTTTGTCCTTTCTTTCCTCTTTTGATATCATTTTCGTAATAATCCCTGAATTTCGCGCGAAAAAACTATGATTCGCACGATCTCTTGCATCTTTATTTCATCTTACCATATCCTTCAAAAAAAGAAAACTCTATTTTTGATAACACCGGTATCCTTCATATCCGCCGGCCAGACTATAGGCAGGATACCCGGCTCTCCGCATCCTCATGGTAGCCCGCATACTCAGATTTCCCCTGTCACAGCACAATACTATGATACCGCTTTTAGGAAAATGCTCCAAAAAAGATACCTCCTCTGTATAAGGAATTGAAACTGCTCCGGGTATATGCCCCGCTTCATAGGATTCCTTTTCCCGCACATCCGCAAGTATTACAGCTCCTTTGTTCTGTAGCTTTCTCAACTCTCCGAATGTAATCACATAACGGTACATCATACCTGCTCCTCCTTTCTGTCAGTAAGGGAATTCTTCCCTTACCATAGTATATGACAAAAAGGAAAAAAGGCACGTAAGCAAAACGGGACCATGTAAGTGACTACACGGCCCCGTTTTCTTTGTTCCTTCTGAGATAACCGGTCCTGATGCTTCCGACGTGTGCAGAAAGTACTCACTTCCGCAAAGTGGATTTCTTACGCAGAAAGCAGTCCGGTATGCCTTTCACTGACTTGCCTGAGCCTTCTAGCGATTACTCTCATTTCTGCTCGCGTTACGGGCACAGTTACGGCAGTTGTTCTGAGTATTGTTCTGAGTATTGTTCTGGGTATTATTCTGAGAGTTGTTCTGGGTGTTGTTCTGGGTGTTGTTCTGGGCATTATTTCTGGAATTGTTCTGAGTGTTGTTCTGCGTATGCTCATTGTTATAAGACATAATTCTACCTCCTGTTTTACTGTAGGTTTTCGGTTACAGAAGCTAGTATTCGCAAATGTGTCGGTTTTATTCACTTCATTTTTTAGTCATCCATACGGAAACTACTATACTGCTAAACAGCGTTCCCGCAATAAAGCAGATTGAGAATATGGTTGAAATGGATTTCCCGAAAAAGGAAATCAGAAGCTTGGCACCTGTAAACATAAGTACTGCCGCAATCCCATATTTTACATATGCAAAACGCGCCGCAAGCTTTTCTAAAATGAAATACAGCTGCCGGAGTCCAAAGACAGCCAGCAGATTTGAGGAATAAACAATAACCGGATTTGTTGTCACAGAAAACACTGCAGGGATTGAATCAATTGCAAAAACAATATCTGACAGTTCAATCACAACCAGAACAAGAAAAAGAGGAGTCGCATAACGGTATTTTCTCCCCCCTTTTTCACATCTTTTTCGCTTTACAAAAAAACAGTCCCCACAATAATCCTCCGTTATCGGAACAAGCCTTCGTATTAGTCTCAGCCACATCGAATCTCCGACTTCCTTCTGCTCATCAGACGACAGTATCAGCTTTATCCCATTCACAAATAGAAGTATGCCAAAGCCATACAAAATCCATTCCATACGCGCTATCAGTGCAGCTCCGCAAACAATGACAATCATACGCAGCACAGCTGCTCCGAAAATCCCATACTTTAAGACCCTGTGCCTAAATTCCTCCGGTACCGCAAATGATGAAAATATGGACAAAAACACAAATAAGTTATCTATACTCAAGCTTAGTTCAATTAAATATCCTCCCAGAAAATCAAGGGCAATCTCCGGTCCGGCCAGCAAGAATAGAAAAAAATCAACCACAAGCGCAACAAAAATCCACATATCCCTGTCCCTGCATTCTTCCTCTTCTCTTTCTACTATATGCATCCTTTTATAAATTTCTGCTCAGATTTCTTAATAGTGTTTTTTCATTTGTTTATACTTTTTTAATTGCATTTCAAGGGCTTTTGAAATAGAATAAAGGTGTGTTAAAGATTCCCCTAAGTCTTTGACACTATATAACCCCTTATTAATATTTATACTCCCCTCATGGAAAAGGCTGCCTTCCCCGGCAGCCTTTTCACTTTCCATATATACTCCTATCGTGATTTTCCTGCGTATTTTCCTGCGATTCGGGCTTTTATGCTTGCAAATTTTCCACATATCGGGTATAATGGGAATGTTTTAGCGCAAACGCACTATTGCAATTGTACCTTCTCTTTGGTACCGGAAAGGATTTTTAGTATATGAGCATTTTATGTGTAACGGATTTGAATCACGGCTTTGGTGACCGTACCATACTTAAAAATGTATCGTTCCGTTTGTTAAAGGGTGAACACGTCGGACTGGTCGGGGCAAACGGTGAGGGCAAATCCACCTTCTTAAACATCATTACAGGAAAAATGATGCCGGATGAAGGAAATGTAGAATGGGCAAAGGATGTCCGCGTCGGCTATCTGGACCAGCACTCGGTTCTTACACCCGGCATGACTATCCGTGATGTCTTAAAATCTGCTTTTGAATTTCTGTATGATGTAGAGGCACGTATGACCGAGCTTTGTTCCGCCATGGGCGAAGCTTCTGACGAAGAACTGCCGGGCATGATGGAAGAGTTCGGCAATATTCAGGACTTGCTGGACGTACATGACTTTTATATTATTGATACTAAAATCGATGAAATAGCCCATGCATTCGGACTGGATGCTATGGGACTGGATACTGACGTCACTGCACTGTCCGGCGGACAACGAACCAAAGTATTGCTTGGAAAGCTCTTATTAGAGAAACCGGACATTCTCCTCTTAGATGAGCCGACCAACTATTTGGATGTAGAGCATATTGAATGGCTGAAGCGGTATTTAATCGATTACGAGAATGCGTTTATTTTGATTTCGCATGACATTCCGTTTTTAAACAGCGTAATTAATCTGGTATACCATATGGAAAACGGAGAATTAACCCGTTATGTCGGTGACTATACAAAATTTGAGGAAGTATACGCCATGAAAAAGGCACAGCTGGAGGCTGCTTATAAACGTCAGCAGCAGGAAATCAGCGAATTAAAGGACTTTGTTGCCAGAAACAAGGCAAGGGTTGCTACCCGTAACATGGCAATGTCCCGTCAGAAAAAACTGGACAAGATGGAGGTCATTGAGTTGGCTGCGGAACGTCCAAAGCCGGAATTCCATTTCAAAGAGGCAAGAGCCTCAGGGCGCTATATTTTCCAGACCGAAGGACTTGTCATCGGTTACAGCGAACCGCTCTCCCGTTCCATTACGATATCTATGGAACGTGGTGAAAAGCTGGTACTAAAAGGGGCCAACGGCATCGGAAAAACGACACTGCTAAAAAGCATTCTGGGACTTATCCCACCGATTTCCGGCAAAGTAATTCTTGGCGACTACTTATACCCGGGATACTTTGAGCAGGAGATGACAGGTGCCAAAAATAACACCTGTATTGAAGAGCTGTGGCAGGAATTCCCTTCTTATACCCAGTATGAAATCCGTTCTGCCCTTGCCAAGTGTGGATTAACTACCAAACATATCGAAAGTCAGGTACGTGTGCTTTCCGGTGGAGAGCAGGCAAAGGTCCGTCTGTGTAAGCTGATCAATAAGGAAACCAATATTCTCCTTTTGGACGAGCCGACGAACCATCTCGATGTAGATGCAAAGGACGAGCTGAAACGTGCGCTTACTGCCTATAAGGGCAGTATTCTCCTCATCTGTCACGAACCGGACTTCTATGAAGATTTTGCTACAAGAGTACTTGACTGCAGTATGTGGTCAACAAAGATATAGGAAAGCGACTGTTTCCGGTACTTTTCTTTATGAACATAACCGACGGGCAACAACGTTTTAAAGCGCTGTTGCCCGAAATACATTATCTCCAACAGAGACACCTATTCATTCAGTGCTCTCCCTGAAATCTCCGCCTATCGTATCAATTCACAAGACCTTAATCCTATCGCAAAAACATCCGAATCAGCTTCATATACAGACTTCGATACGGCTGATAGCGCATCGGTAAATCCAGCCATGTCTTTTTATCTACAATACTCTTCTTATGGGAAAAGGTATCAAAACCAATCTTGCCGTGGTAAGCACCCATACCGCTCTCCCCGACACCGCCAAAGCCCATATTACTTGTAGCCAGGTGAATAATTGTATCATTCACGCATCCTCCTCCAAAAGTACACCGCGAAATAACTTTGCGAACAATTTTCTTTTCCTCCGCAAAGACATACAAGGCCAGTGGATGTTGTCTTTCGTTTACAATAGAAATCACGTCGTCCATGCTATCTACTGTGACAATTGGCAGCACCGGTCCGAAAATTTCCTCCTGCATTACGGCATCCGAAAAGCTGACATCACGCATTACCGTTGGCTCGATTTTTAAAGCCTCTCTATCTGTTTTGCCACCATGCACAACCTTTTCCTCTGCTATCAATCCGCAGACACGCTCAAAATGCTTTTCATTGACCATTTTCCCGTAAGCTTCATTGGAAAGCGGTGTATCCCCAAACTGACGAACAATCTCTGCCTTCAAAGCTGAAATCAGCTTTTCCTGCACACTCTTTTCACATAAAATGTAATCCGGTGCCACACAGGTCTGACCGCAATTCAGATACTTTCCGAATACAATCCGACGTGCCGCGAGTTTAATATCTGCACTACTGTCTACAATACACGGACTCTTTCCGCCAAGTTCCAGCGTTACCGGTGTTAAATGCTTTGCCGCCTGTGTCATCACTTCCTTCCCTACCGACCGGCTTCCGGTAAAGAAAATGTAATCAAACTTCTGCTGCAACAGGCAGGTATTCTCTGCTCTTCCGCCGGTCACAACCGCCACATATTCCGGAGAAAACACCCCTTCCAGCACTTCCTTCATCACCGCACTTGTTGCAGGTGAATAGGCACTCGGTTTTACTACCACGGTATTTCCCGCTGCAATGGCATCCACCAAAGGCTCCATTGTCAGCAGAAACGGATAATTCCACGGACTCATAATCAAGGTCACACCGTACGGCATCGGTTTTACAAAGCTTCTGGATGCAAACTGCGCAAGCGGAGTTACCACCCTCTTTTCTCTCGCGAATTGCTTCGTATGCTTTTGCATATAGGAAATCTCGCTTATCGTCAGCCCGATTTCACACATATAGGCTTCTTCACGACTCTTTCCCAAATCCTTTTTTATTGCTGCCGCAATTTTCTCTTCATTCACCTGAATTGCTTTCTTCAAATCAGCCAATGCCTTTTTCCGGAATTCTATCGGCAGTGTCACACCCGATAAGATGTATGCTCTCTGTTTCGCTACAATTGCCTGTATCTGTTCCTGTTCCATGTGTTTCCTCCGTTCCAACTAGCTTACATTACGTCAACATCGAATGCGGTCTACTGCTTCTGCTGATTTTCTTCCTCAAACCTGCCAACCGTATAATAAAATGACTCCAATTCCTTTGCTGTCATCAATCTCGGCACCGGATACAACGGATTTCCCTCTTTTGCAGCATGTACAGCCAACGCCGGAATGTCTTCTTTCCGAATTCCGGACAGCTTTTCTGGAATTCCCATGGATGCATTCAACTCACGAATTTTTCGAATAAACCGCTTTGCAGCATCTGCAGATTCCGTCTCCTCCGTCACAAGGTCACCTGCTACCGCCAGCTTTTTTAACTTGTCATAAATCGTCTCACCATATGCCTCCAATACATAGGGAAGCAATACCGCATTCGCAAGACCATGAGGTGTATTATACTTTCCTCCGAGCGAATGGGCTACCGCATGACAATATCCGACATAGGACTTAGAAAACGCCTTGCCCGCCAGAAACGATGCATAAAGCATATTCTTTCTTGCTTCCATGTCATTTCCGTTTTGATATACTTTCTCAATATTTTCAAAAATGAGCTTCGTTGCTTCTAAGGCGTAGCCTCTGGTTTCTTTTGTCGTAGAGCGACCGATAAACGCTTCTACGGCATGGGTCAGGGCATCCATTCCGGTGGTTGCCGTAATAAACGGTGGCAGCCCCTTTGTTACTTCCGGTATCAGTACTGCATAATGAGGAATCAGCGGGAAATCGTTAATCGGGAACTTGTGTCTGGTCTCTCC
>JAQXOR010000146.1 GCA_029099805.1 Lachnospiraceae bacterium | reverse complement strand
CGTTCTCACATTCCTCTACATCTTGAAAATCCTGTAAAATGTTTCTCGCAAGAGTACGCAAAAATACCCCATATTTTTTCTTTGTCTCATCAATCGCCGATTCTGATCTATTCCAAAACAGTTCAACAATTGCTTCATCTTCCATATTTGCTATCCCCTTTTTCAGAATTCGCTCTTTATCGTTTACTCCTATCTCTCCCACTAGTTAAGACGCATTTCTTTTTTTAATATCTAACATATCTACCTATTATTTTACTATTTTTACACTAATGTGACTATACAAGAAATCGTAATTCTATATAAAAAGCGGGTGCCGTACATTCTTCATGCACAGCACCCGATGCCTTTCACTTACCGAAATATTAACTTCTCTTCAAACTCCGGGTCGGAATTCTGCGGCAGTGCATACAAACTGGTGGTCAAATCATTCAAATCCGATGCCGGCTCCTTGCCGTATAAATGGTAATCCGCAAAATCCAGTAAGTACACCAAATCCGAATCTGTCACCATATGTCCCGACGGATGTAAGCATACCGCCAGATGATCCGCAATTCCCATATAGTCAAACAGATCCTTCGAAGCCAGATAATTCATCCACATGGCCGGAGCGTTTACCCAGTCCTCATCACAGTACGAACCGGAAATCACCAAATACCGATCACCTCTCCCGCAAAGAGCGGATAACATATACTGTTCCAAAGGAATCACCCATTCATCCTTGAAGGCCTGGAAATTATCGTTGAACCAATGGCCCTCCGCATCACTGCGCAGACTGGAAAGCGGCTCGTTTTTACCGAAGGTATAGGCTGCTCCGCGATTGATTTCAGTATAGTCATAAGCCGTTCCTTCGGACACATAACGGTACAATGCCATACCACCTGCTCCGGAACAGGACGGAGCCGTAATCTTAATGCGCTCCTCCAACGCCCCCGCCACTGCGGTAGCCTTACCGAAGCGAGATACACCCGTCAATAAAAAGTCCGTGGTAGTCAGGCCCAGTTCCTCACCGGCACCGTTTTCCAGTGCATCAATGGTCTTGGAAACACTCCAGCCCCAGGCTGCCAGCACACCGGTCTGTTCCTCCCAGGTCTCTCCGTACGGATACAAATCATAGAACACGCCGGTTCTGGAAGAATTATCTGCCGCAATGTCCATAGGATTAATGGAAAGCACTGCATAGCCCCGCTCGTTGGCATAGTCCGTCTTCATCAGACCGAAAATCGAGAACAATACCGGTGCTTTCTCATAAACCTTATTGGTCGGCAACGCCAGTGTCACCTTGTAGGAAGCGGACCTTTCGCCGTTATTTACCGTTACCGTCATGTCATTCCCCTGCACGCTGTATGTAACCGTCTCCTTTGACGCATCCGGCATCGGACCGTACATATAATACTCGTACATATGCTTGATTTCTTCCAGTCGTTCCTCAAACTCTGCCGGGGTCGTCACCTGATGTCCATCCAAAAAGGTGTACGGATTCGGCATCTCAATTGCCTCCGTAAACTTGGACGGGTCCGGAAGACCGTACTTATTTACCAAATTCGAAATAGTCTCTCTCAATTCCTTTAACATATCGTTGTATTCCTGCTGGGAAACGAGCTCCGTTTCTCCTTTTGCCACCAACGCATCCGCTTTATCAAAGGCAGCCTGCAGCGTGTCACCGTTTTGGTACTGACTCAGGTTCTGATACTGCTCCTTCATCAGCTTCATCTGTCCCAGTAACAACTGCGGACTGCCCGCTCCTTCCGGACGTTTCGTCGGCTTCGCAGTCATCTCCTCCTGTTCTGTCAATTTTCCCGGTCCCGGAGAAGGAGTCTCCTCCGCCGGGGCCTTTGTTACTTCTTCCCGAAGAGATGCCGTCGGTGTTGCATCCGTAGCCTGTCCTCCGTTACAGCCGGCCAGACACAATGCAACCGCCAACACCCCCAATACTGTTTTTCTTTTCATCCCAATATCCTTCTCGTTATTTCTCGCAACTTTTATCTTTGCACACTTACTGTTGCCCACACAGCAATCCCGCTCTTACTTCGCAGACTTCTTCACTGCCTCCCAAAGACCTTCGATATAAACCGCACCAAGCGCGCGGTCGTACAAGCCGTACCCCGGTCTTGCCTGCTCGTCCCAGATCATTCTGCCGTGGTCCGGACGAATCACGCCGTCAAAGCCAACCTCCTGCAATGCCTTTACAATTTCGTACATATCAAAGCTGCCCTCGGAGGAAAGGTGTGCACTCTCATGGAACTCATCCTCCGATTCAAACTTTACGTTACGCACATGGGCAAAATGAATTCGCTCAGCAATCTTCGGGTTACGGATAATCTTTACCAAATCGTTTGCACGGCTGCTGCCGAGAGAACCGGTACAAAGCGTAAAGCCGTGGAGCTTACTCGGATGAAGAGCCGCTACCTTCAGCATGGATTCCTCACTGTTTACAATACGCGGAAGTCCGAAAATGTCCCATGCCGGGTCATCCGGATGCACTGCCATCTTAATTCCGTATTTTTCACAGGTCGGCATAATCTTCTCGATAAAATAGCCGTAATTTGCAAGAAGCTGCTCATGAGTCATGCCCTTATACTTCCGGAACAGGTCCTTAATTTCCTCCTTGCGGTTCGGCTCCCAGCCCGGCATCACAAAGCCGCCGCTCTCCTTCTCAATCTTTTCAAACATGGCATCCGGGTCCATTCCGTCGATGACCTTTCCGTCATAGGCAAGTACGGTAGAGCCGTCTTCCAAAGGCATTGCAAGGTCTGTTCTGGTCCAGTCAAATACCGGCATAAAGTTATAGCATACCAGCTTCACGCCTGCTTTTCCGACGCTTTCAAGCGAAGTAATATAGTTTTCAATCAGCTTATCTCTGGTCGGTGCACCAAGCTTAATATCCTCGTGGATATTAATGCTCTCCACACCGGCAAGCTGTAAGCCCGCTGCCTCCACCTCATTCTTTAATTTCATAACCTCCTCATACGGCCACGGCTCTCCTGCCGGAATATCGTGCAGTGCCGAAATCACTCCGGTCACCCCCGGAATCTGGCGAATCTGCTTTAAGGTTACACTGTCATTTTTACTGCCGTACCAACGTAATGTCATATCCATAGTTTTTTCCTCCTGATAATAATAATTTCCTTAGAAAATCTCTCTTCCCTTCGCATCCGGGATACCGGACTTGCGGTAAAAATAAGAATTTACAATGTCTCTCCAGTCCTTTGAATGTTCCGCCTGATGTTCAAAGCGTGGCAGACAGCGTCTGTAAATGTCTTCCGGAATTACATCCTTCAGGCTCCGAAACGTCTCCAAGAACTGTTCCGCCTGAGCGGCACCCTCAAAATGAGTATCGTAAATGTGCTGAATCAGCGTTTTCCCGCTCTTTAATACATAATCATAACGGATGTAGTGGAAAAACAGCAACAGCTCCTCCGGACAGGTTTCCGGATTCTCATACATCTTATAGTTTTCCTCACGATACTGGGTTGTATACCCGGTTCCCTTTGTGGTGCGGTCCACACCGAGTCCGTGCAAATCTGCCCGGTGATATGTTCCCCAGCGGTCATATTCATAGCCGTCCACATTCGGTCCGTAATGGTGGTTTGGATTTACCATCCAGCCGATACCGAGCGGAGACGTATACTTTTCATATACCTCTCTGGAACAAAGTGCCATTTCTGTCAGTGCGGCTACCGCCCGTTCCTCCTTAGTCACTGCAAGCTTAATCCACTCCTCCGCAATTTCCTTTGCGGAAAGCGAAGTCGTAAATGCCAGTCTGCCGAAGCCGTACCAGTTCAGTGCCGCAAAATCATGACCGGTCCAGTTCTCATCATTTCCGGTATTGGTCACTGCCGCCATACCGCAGGCAGACTGCCGGAACGTTCTGCCTGCCACAATATCCGCAACCGTATCGTTCTCTGCGGCGCAATACGTCTTAAAATCAAGAACCTCCTTCCACATCGGAATCAGATAACAAAAGTGTCTTTGCTGTCCGGTATATTCCTGTGCCGCCTGTACCTCAAGAATCTGATTGGTACGCTCCAGTCCTCCGAGCAGCGGTGAAATCGGTTCTCTGATCTGGAAATCCATCGGTCCGTTCTTTATCTGCAGTACCACATTGTCCGCAAACTGTCCGTCGAGCGGCTTAAAGTGGTCATAGCCCGCGCGGGCACGGTCGGTCTTTCTGTCACGCCAGTCCTGCGTACAGTTATAAACAAAGCAGCGCCAGATAATCTTTGCTCCGTACGGTGCCACCGCTTCTGCGAGCATATTGGCACCCTCCGCCTGGGTTCTGCCGTAGGTATGCGGCCCCGGACGTCCCTCGGAGTCCGCTTTCACAAGGAAACCGCCGAGCTTCGGAATCGCCGTAAACACACGCTGCATCGTTTCCTTCCACCAGCTTCTGACTGCCTCATCCGACGGGTCGGAGCATGGCAGTCCTGCCAGCTCCATCGGAGCCGCAAAATTCAGCGATAAATACAGGTCAATACCGTACTCGGAAAAAATCTCCGACATCTCCTTTAATTCTTTTTCGTAGCGCTCTGTAATCAGATACGTGGCCGCATCCTTTACATTTACATTATTAATCACGGAAGCATTAATGCCGACCGAAGCGCAGAGCCTTGCGTATTCTCTCGTCCTCTCATTTACCACAACTTCATTCTTCACAAAGAAAAACGACTGACCGGAGTATCCCCGCTCAATACTTCCATCCATATTATCCCAGTGGTTCATCATACGAAGCGGATTGTCCGGAATCACCGTTCTGTCACACGGTGCAAGACTGTCCTCAATCATCTCTGTACGAATCACATCAAATGCACCGTACAAAATGCCGCGTCCGGACCCGGCAATGAGATAGGCTGCCTTGTCCGTCACTACCATCCGGTAGCCCTCTTTATAAGCCTTTGCACGCTCCGGCAAATAGACTAACACAAGACCTTCCGCACATCCGGTCAGTTGCGGAAGTGCCTCTGCTTTTACATCTGCGCCCGAAACAAAGCCCTGCTTTGTTTCGCATTTTAAGTCTGCTCCGAACAATTCCTTTGCCGCACGCGTCAGTTCCTTTACTGCCGTCTGCACAGTCTGCGGCGGTTTTTCCGCATTTTCTGCTGTTACAATAATAACTTTACTCCATAGACTTGGATTTGTAAGCGCTTTCATTTTGTACGAAAGCCACGCCTTGGTATAGTCTGCCATAGGGCACCTCCTACATGCTGATACCCCAAGTATACCCTATTACATCCTATTTTGCAATGTTTTTTCTAAGGAAGTACCGATTCATTCGTAACAGTTCAGCCCTTTAGTGTGTAATCATTGTTCATATTTTTACATCGGTGCTCAGATGCTCCCATTGACAGATTCCCTCTTATTTGCTACGATAGATTATAAGTTAGATTGCTAATTCATGTCGGTTTCGTATAGCCTCCGGCGGATTGCACGAATTGCAGTAGATTTTCATTCTGGCTTCTATGACCGGCTGAAATAGCACTACATTTCATGAGGAGGTAGTTATGGCACAAAAAGCAAAAATTACAGTTCATCCGTCCTTTTCCATTGGTGACATTTCACCCAGACTTTTCAGTACCTTTTTAGAGCCAATCGGTACCATGGTAAACGGCACCATGTACAATCCGAAGCACCCGACCGCAAATGCGCAGGGCTTCCGTCAGGATTTCATTGATGCCTTGAAAGCAACCAATATGCCGGCCTGTCGTCTGCCGGGCGGTAATTTTGTATCCGGCTGGGAATGGAAGGATTCCATCGGTCCGAAGGAACAGAGAAAAAAGCACCTTGATTTGGCGTGGTATCAGTATATTACGAACGAAGTCGGCCACGACGAATACCTTCAGTGGGCAGAGCAGGTCGGCACCGAGGCAATGTATACCATCAATCTCGGCACCGGAGATATTAAGGATGCCCAGCATATCGTAGAGTACACCAACCATCCGGGCGGCACCTACTGGTCCGATTTGCGTCGTCAGTACGGACACGAGGCTCCGTATGACGTAAAGACCTGGTACCTCGGCAATGAAATGGACGGTCCGTGGCAGATTGGTTCCTGGAGCAAGAATCCAAAGGGCTACGGTATCCTTTGTAATGAAGTCTCCAAGGTTATGAAATGGACCGACGCGCGAATCGAGACCGCAGTCTGCGCTTCCTCTTCGTTGTGGATGAATACTTATCCGCAGTGGGAAGAGGATGTATTACAGGAATGCTACGAAACCGTGGATTACCTTTCCATGCATCATTACCACAGCGCACCTCCGGGAGATTATAAGGCACTGCTCGGCGGTTCCCACTACTACGAGGATTTCATCAACACCGAGGTTGCACTCTGTGACCTGATTCAGGCAAAGATGCATTCTCCGAAGAAAATGATGCTCTCCTTTGACGAGTACGGCGGCATGATTCGTCCGAACGAAGCCTTACATCCGGGCTACGGACCTCACAACATGGCAGCTTCCCATTACGTATTCAATCCGGACAGAAAGTACATTCTTCATGACCCGGATAAGATGCAGGACCGCATTTTCCCGGGCAGCGAGATGCTGCAGGCTCTTTCCATGGCTTCCATCCAGCTGGCGTTTCTGCGCCACGCAGACCGCGTAAAAATCGGCTGCATGACGGGCGGACTCGGCGCACTTTGTGCTTCCAATCATGACCATGTCTGGAAGTCTGCCTCCCACTACATCTTTATGCAGCTGATGCAGTATGCAAAGGGTACCTCCCTTCAGGTGGATACCGCCTGTGAAACCTATGATATTCCGGGCTATGCAGTCAATGACACCTCCCAGTACATGGAGAAGGAAGGCGTACCGTATGTCGATACCGCTGCCGCCTACGATGCAAAGACAGGTGACCTGACGCTCTTTGTTATCAACCGGAACGCCGAGACCTCCTATCCGGCAGAGTTTGATGTACGCGGATTTGAGGGAGTTACATTTGAAGAGCAGCTTGAGCTTTACTGCGAAAACCTAGAAGTAAAGAACAGCTACGAAACCCCGGATTTGATACTTCCGAAGACCGTAACCGGCCAGACCTTTGAAAATGGGAAACTTTCAGCAGAGGTAAAGCCGCTTTCCTGGAACGTATTCCGCTTTAAGAGCATTTAACAGGAAAATTTCATATTAGGATTCGAGCGTCAAAAGGCACTTATAGTCCATGAAAGACTTTTGGCATCCCAATCCTCTTCCACAAAAACACGCCTGTGTTACAAGCTGATGTAACACAGGCGTTAACATTATATTACAGTCTTCGACATTTACCCGTCTATTCTAAAATAATTTAAATCCTCATTTAACATATTTGACAGGCGTTTGAGTTCCTGAGCAGTCTCTGCCAGAGATACGGTCGCATTGTTAAGCTCTGCCATGGACGCTGTAGTCTGTTCGGTAGATGCCGCATTCTCCTCTGCAATGGATGAGAGGTTGGTCATGAGATCCACCATCTGCTCTCCTGCTTTACTACAGGTGGAAGCCTGCTGTAATACACCCTGCATCTCCTGTTCGGTAGAATCAATTCCTTCACTCACGGAGCTAAACTTCATCTTAGTCTCATCCACCTTTTCCTTCTGGTCATCTATCATGGCAATAACCTCATTGATAGACTTTACTGTCTCCAGAGACTCATTGGAAAGCATTACAATAATGTCATCAATAATGCCTGCAGAGGAATTTGTCTGCTCTGCAAGCTTCTGAATCTCACTTGCAACAACAGCGAAACCCCTTCCGGCCTCACCTGCTCTGGCCGCCTCAATGCTTGCATTCAGAGACAGAAGATTCGTCTGATCCGCAATTGAAGCAATCAGATTAATTGCCTCCTGAATCTTTTCAACAGAGTCATTGGTCTTTCTGATTTGTTCTGCAATTTTTCCGAATGCCTCCGTTGTCTTTTCACTGGACTGACTAAGCAAAATCATGATACCGTTTGCCTCATCACCCTTTTTATCCATATCATTTGCAGTTACGGAAAGCCTGTCTACGCTCTCAATAATCTCATTAATGTTCTCCTGCATACGTACAATCTGAAGAGAAGAGTTCTCAATATCTACCGCCTGCTCTCCTGCACCCTTTGAAATGCCGTCAAGTGCCACACTGATAACATCAGCTGCCCCCTTAGTACAGTTTGCCTTCTCTTCCAATGCAATGCCTGACTCAGCCAAAACCGCAGACACATCCTTAAGCTTTTGTACAGTTTTCTGCAGATTATTCAAAAACCCGTTAATGCTTTCGCCAAACTGCGAAAACTCATCCCGACGGTTCTGCTTTACCCTGACAGCAATATTTCCCTGTGCAATCTTATCCAAAGATTTCTTAAAGGACTTCACATTATTATTAATACTAAGACTGATAACAAATGTAATACCGGTCAAAGCTGCTACAGTAATAAAAAAGGCTAAGGTAATTACAACTCCGACACTCTTTCTTACCTCTTCCATATTCTCAGCTACCTTCTGCGAGACCTCTCCGCATATACCGGAAAGCTCTCCGCTTAGCAGCACATTTGCTGCTTTCACGGCAAGTACTTCATTATCATAGGCTCTAAGTTCATCAAACTTTGCTCTCTTTTCGCTAAGCTTAACCAATGTCTCTTCAGCAAGCTCCCGACTTGCCGCATATGCCGGAATATTTTCTGAAAGCACTGCAAAAACAGCTTCAATCTCCGCAACCTGAGACGAAACATCCTTACCCTCTACAACCAGCTTACTGTAATTTCTCATCATATTGTCCAATGAACTTAGTCTGCTGTTGTAATCAAATAGACCTGATATTGCACCACCAAACTTATAATACATATCCTCGTCCGAAGGCTCCATATACATATCATACTCTAATGATTCATACTGATGCATATTGTACTGACTCACCGGAATCACCACGGATACTTCTTCCCAGGTCTGATTATTGGAATTGAAATTGCCGGCCACACGAATTGCACGCTTACCGTTGAAATCCGTAAACTCATACGATGCAAGACCGTCTCCCGAACCCGAAATCCACTCTACGCTGCTCATATCAACCTCTTTGGTTCCGTTAGGTCCGGTCAGTCTTACGTTAGTAATATAGTACGACTTGTCGTATGTAAAAGTACCTCCGATACGGAAATACAGATAATCTCGCTTTCCGACTACAGGAAGCTCACGATTATAATGCTCATGTACATACTCTCTGCCGTCTATCTCTGTCTTAGGAGTAGACTGCGTTATTGAACTGTCAATCCACTTAATCTCAATCCAGTCTGCACCTACAAGACTACTGAACATATTCGTGAGCTCTGCGCTTGAGCTCATAAATTCACGGTATACTCCCTTTCCCTCATCAAACGAACGGATATTATTAAGCTCTATAATCCTGTTATAATTTTTCTCACATTCTGTCACCCTGTCAATCAGTGACTGAACCGACTCTTTATAAGAGCTGTCAATACGCTCAAGCTCCCTTGCCTTTTCAGCCATTGTCCTCAGATTTTCCAGAATATTCTCAAGGTATTCCTGCTCAATATAGTGTTGGTATAGTGCTTCATCTACCTGATTCTGGAATTGCAGATTACTAATTGTGTTTGTAACAGATTCTACCTGGCTGTTTCTTATATTACGATTAATGGACCTTATTCCGACGTACCCTACTATACCGGTGGCAGCAATAGCAATCAGTCCCATCATGATAAGCTTCGACTTGATAGACTGTAATAAACCGCTCTTTTCCCCGCTGTTCCTGCTAATTATACTCGAATTCTTACTCATCTCGTAACCTCTTTCATTTTATTTTGGTTGAACCGCAATCGCAAGTATAGTACTATTTTCCTACTTTGTCCATATTTTCTTCCAAAGATATCAAAAAAATTACATCTTATACGCATTTTCTTATATTTTTAATATCCAAAGCTCCCTTCAAGGGACTCATCATTATCTATCCAGTCCTGTACATCAATGACACGGTACTCATCCGCAGTATCCCGGATTACCACCTTACTGATTCCGGCATTAATCACCATACGCTTGCACATGGAACAGCTGCTTGATTTTTCGATATAGTTACCCGTACTGACTTCTTTTCCGACCAGATACAGGGTACTGTCTATCATTTTTTCGCGTTCGGCGCTGATAATCGCATTAGCCTCCGCATGCACACTGCGACACAGCTCATACCGCTCTCCCCGCGGAATATTTAGCTGCTGTCTGATGCAATATCCTAAATCACTGCAATTTTTTCTCCCGCGCGGAGCTCCTACGTATCCCGTGGAAATTACCTCATCATTTTTCACAATAACAGCGCCATAATGCCTGCGCAGACACGTACAGCGCTTCGAAACTACTTCCGCCAAATCCAAATAGTAATTTATCTTATCCCGTCTCTCCATACCACACTCTCCTGATTCTGCTGTTTATCTTCTGCCTGCCGTCTACGATTCGAATGTGCCGCCCGCATGTGTCATCAATGCCTCGTAGCACTCCGGAAATTCCTTTTTCACCGAGATAATTTTTCCGTCCGTATCGAGAAACCCATGCTCCGAATGTCCTTCGATTGCAAGCGTTCCGTCCTCTTTATACATTGCATACTTTATTTTTAACTTCACGCCGCGAAATTCTTCAATTCCAACCCGGACAGTTACTTTCTCCGGAAATCTGGTGCTCACCTTGTATTTGCATTCCACTCCGGTTACCGGAGAAATCAGTCCCAATGCTTCCAGCCTGTCCATTCCCCAGCCGATTTGTTCCAGAAAATCAACACGCGCCTCTTCCATCCAGCGGATGTAGTTGGAATGATGCACAATTCCCATTTTATCGGTTTCATAATACTGTACTTTATGCTCGTATGGTATCATTTTTCCTCCTCCGATACTTCATTTATTGCCCTAATTATAAACGAACACGCTGCAAATTTCAATCATTTCTGCAGCGTGTCTCCACTAATTCATCGTATTCAATAAATGTTCCAGGGTCTCAAACACAAACTCTGTCGCAGCTTCTCTCACGACATTTCTTCCCGGATTGCCGAAGTGTTTCGTTACCGTCATCAATTCTCCGTCCACGAAAAAACCAAAGCAGACCATTCCGACAGGCTTCTCCTTACTGCCGCCCGTAGGTCCGGCTATTCCGGATATTCCGACCCCCACCCGGGCATTCTGGGCCTTTGCCACGCCTTCTGCCATCTGTCCGGCAACAGGCTCGCTGACAACACCGTACTGTTCTATCGTTTCCGGCTTAACACCGAGATACTTCACCTTTGCTTCATTTGCATACGTCACCATACCCGCGTCAAACACCGCCGAAGCATTTGCCACACTGACCAGTCTCGCCGAACAAAGACCTCCCGTGCAGGACTCCGCAAAAGAAATATGAAAGCCTTTTTCCTGTAACAGGGCAACAACCCGTTCCTCTATTGTCTCTTTCTTCACTTCATTCCACACCTCTCTGTTTTCCCGGTAATTTCAAAGCTTCTCGCTTCCGGCCCGCTACGCAAATTCGACGCGGAAACGCTTTCCGCAGCGTTTCTCTAGTTTCCGCACTCAATACTGATTTGGTTAAACACATGTAAAATATCGTCCGTTACCATATTTGCTTTTTCTACCCCGGACTTATCCATAACAATATGCCCCTTATCCATCATAATCAGGCGGTTCCCATACTCCACCGCGTAACGGAGATTGTGCGTTACCATAATCGCCGTCAGTTTCTTTTCCTTTACCACCTTATCCGTCAGCTGCATAATGATTTCTGCCGTATGCGGGTCAAGTGCCGCCGTGTGCTCGTCAAGAATCAGAAAATCAAGCGGCGTCAGCGTTGCCATGACAAGAGATACCGCCTGTCTCTGCCCGCCGGAGAGTGCCCCAAGCTTCACATTCATCTTATCCTCTAAGCCAAGTCCAAGGCTTGCCAGCTGCTCTTTATAATACCCGGCTCTTGCCTTATTGACTCCGGAGGATAGTCCGAACCGCTTTCCTTTATGGTCCGCTAAGGACATATTTTCCAGAATCGTCATATTCGGACAGGTACCGAGCGCCGGGTTCTGATATACCCGTCCCATTCTGCGGTAGCGTTCAAACTCCTTCATACGGTCAATACTTTCCCCGTTAATTAATACCTGCCCCTTATCGACCGGAATACTGCCGCAGATAATATTTAACATAGAGGTCTTACCGCTGCCGTTACTGCCGACCACGGATACAAACTCACCGTCTCCTACCGTCAGATTGAAGTCGTCAAACAGGCACATCTGCGTTACCGTGCCTGCATTATAAATCTTAGAAATATGTTTCATCTCAAGCATTCTTCTTAGCGCCTCCCTTCTGACGATTTCCTACAACCAAAATTACGAGGAACAGTACCGCAGTCACCAGCTTTAACAGATTTGCCGGAAGTCCGAGACTGATGGCAATCTGAATACAAATCTTATAAAGCACACTGCCGACAATGACCGCCGTCGTGCCCTTTACAAAGCCTTCCTTCTTAAAAATCGTCGTACCGATGATTACCGTTGCCAGACCGAATACCATCTGCCCGGTTCCCATGGTAGCCGAAAAGCTCCTCTGCTCATGACATACAATACAGCCGGAAAGAGCCACCAGTGCATTTGCAATCACAAGCCCCAATATCTTTACCTTGCCCTTATCCTTCGCAAGAGAGGTTACCAGCACATCATTATCTCCGACAGCCCGGAGCAACAGCCCGTTCTTTGTCTTAAAATACAAATCTAAGAGTACCTTAAAAACCACCACCAGAAGGAACGCCACAATCAGCTTTCTCTGTAACAGGGTAAAACTGCCAAACAGAGTCATTACCGGCTTTGCGGTAAAAATCGTATCAATATCTCTTCCGACCGCAAGGTTGGAGCCTGCAATCTGCAGGTTAATTGAAAACAGTGCCGTCATGGTAATGATTCCCGCAAGCAAATCACGTACCTTAAAGCATACATGAATCACACCGGTCACAAGCCCCGCAAGTGCCCCCACTGCCAGAGCTACCGGTAAGGTCAGGTACGGGTTCACGCCTCTTACGAGAAGAAACGCCGTAATTGCCGCACCTAACGGGAAGCTTCCGTCCACCGTTAAATCCGGAAAATCCAGAATCTTATACGTTATGTAGATACCGAAAGACAGCAGGGCATAGATAAAGCCCTGCGTCACCGTGCTGATAATTAAGTCAAGCATATTTTAGCTCCAATCGCCGTTATTTCATTACTCCCACTTTGTCTCATTACTTCTGGGACTCGATTGCCTTCTCCGCAATGTCTGCCGGAAGCGTAATTCCCATCTCTGCGATTGCACCGGAATTAATATAAATTCCATACTCGGCAATTGTCTCATACGGAATCTCGGAAGCCTTCGCCTCACCCTTTAATACCTTTGCGGCCATTGCACCGGTCTGCTTACCAAGCTCATAGTAATCAATACCTGCCGCAGCCACGCATCCGAGAGTTACCTGCTCTACCTCACTTCCGTATACCGGGATTCCCGCTTCGTTTGTCTTTTCCAAAATGGAAGAAAGCACGCCCACTACATTATTATCCGTCAAATTGGAGAAACAGTCAACCCCTTTGCTGATTAATGTATCGGCTGCCTGGGTTACCTCTGCCTGTGCCGTTACACCGACTGCTTCAATGGTAAAACCATAGCCCGCTGCCTTTGCCTGATACTCCTCAATTGCAGAAACAGAATTCGGCTCACTGGTCGTATAAAGAATACCAATTGTCTTTGCCTCCGGCTGTAGCTTACGGATTAAATCCATCTGCGCTTCCACCGGAAGCTTATCGGAGGTACCGGTAATATTTCCCTTATCAAGCTTTGCCTTCACCGGGTCGGTAATTGCGGTAAAAATCACCGGAATATCCTTATCCTCTGCTGCCGCAAAACAGGCCGTTGCCGCATTGGTTGCAATCGCACACATCAAATCCACGTCCTTTGCGGAGAAATTCTGACCGATTTGGGTGCAGATATTGTCATCAAAGCCCGCATTCTGATAATCCACGGTAAAATCCGTACCTTCCTTAAGCCCGGCATCCGCAAGTCCCTGTAAAAATCCTTCACGGCAGTTGTCTAAGGAACCGTGCTCCCCGTACTGGCTGATACCGATAACTGCCGGACCCTTTTTGCCGCATGCGGTCATACCGAATATCATTGTCATTGCTGCTACTGCACAAAGTGCCTTTTTCATTGTCTTTCTCATACTCTTGTCCTCCTGAAAATATGTTTTGCATACATACGTGAAATCCGTTGTTTTTCGTACCGGCGTAACCTTTGTGCTGGCTCCGCGCTTCCCACGTCTACACGACTTCGTCACTCGGTCGTGGGCGCGTTCGCATAAAGAAAAGTCCTATCCCACGTATGCTGTCAATAGCTACATGGGACAGGACTGAAATTTCCTGCGGTGCCACCCATATTGGTGATTGCTCACCCTCTCTGCTTCGCACTAGCATGCGAACCGTACCATAACGGGGTACATTCCGTCGACTGCTACTTGCTTTGACACTGTCAAAGTGTTCGGTCGCCCTCCTAAGTCCATTCCCCTGCCATTCCACTGCTGCAATCACACCCTCTGCAGCTCTCTGAAAGCTTCCCGTACAGGCTACTTACTCTTAGTCATCGGTTTCTTGTTTTGTTGGAAATGATTTTAGCACCGTATTCTATATATGTCAATCCCTTTTTTTCAAAAAAATAATGACTTTCGCAATCTCTTTTTTAGTTCTTCTACCCTCAAAGTAACAGTTCAGCCTTTCTTATGCGGGATAAGTTGTGGCGACGGAGTATTCGAAAGAGAACCATAAAGCAACGTCAGTACTTAGCGAGGTGGTTTCGAGCTTAGTACTGCTACGTTGCTGCATGAGCGAGAGCGGGTTCTCTTTAGAATAACTGCGTCGCCACAACTATTACACACTAAAAGGCTGAACTGTTACCCCGCAAAACAAACACCTCTCATCCGGTTCACACACATAAAGATTTCCTCTTTTCTTACTTCGTCAAACCACCAGCCCCGGTAAACCGGAT
>JAQXOR010000145.1 GCA_029099805.1 Lachnospiraceae bacterium | reverse complement strand
CATGGAACCGAGGATTCTTTACAAGGTCCACCAGATATTCCGTCACAAAGCCGAAATTGCCGATGTCGGTTCCGGCTGCCTCATCCGTTCCGTCAGGTCCGTAAAGCGTAAAACCGCCCGCATAATAAAACTGCTCGATATACCAGCTGTCCGTAAGCTCAAACCCAAACGCTGCAGTGCCGTTTCCCAAATCCTTATCAAGCATTGTATTTAAAGACTTCACCTCATCCTCCGACAGCATACTTTTGTTATAATATAAAAGCAGGGTATTCGGCGTATATGGGACACCGTATACCGCATCCTCATAGGTTACACTGCGAAACATAATGTCATTATTTGTATCACGAATGGTCTGAAGTGCAGACCCGCCAAACTCTGCCAGAGCTCCCGCACCGACCAGAGTGGAAATCTGGTCATTGGCATACATATACACATCTGCTGCCGCATCCAGGTCCTTTGTCACCACATCCCTTGCATCCTCCTCGGAACAGACCCCGTACCGGAACGTAATGTCCCATTCCGGATGCGCATCATCAAACTCCTTACACCATTTTGCAAGCAGACCGCCCTGCACGCCCTCCTGAGGTGCCTGATCCTCTGCCGGAGACCATACCGTAAGCGTAAGCTTCTTTGCCTCTCCCGTACCCTCCTGCCCGCCGGACGACTGATTTCCGGGCGGCGTTGCAGCATTCCCTCCTGTTCCTCCGTTTCCGTCGTTTCCCTGATTTTTGTTGCAGGCGCATCCGGTCATACCGCCCACAAGCATACCGCACACCACAATAAACGCCACTATCTTTCTAAATCTCTTCCACTGTCCCATACAAATCTACCTCTCATTCTTACAAGTCTCCGCCCGGCGGAAAGCAATTGAAACCATCACAACAATTTTGCCTGCAAACACCCGCCGGTTACAATGTTGGGAACATATTGGAAATCGAAGAGCTTTATGTGCAGGCTTGTATTTGAATTTGTGAGGATGTTAGACTTTCTTATTGTTTCATTCACCTATCAGCAATCCTCGGACATGGAGGTCCGAGGAAATCTTGCACGCAACAGGGAGGTTGCGTAAGAGATGGTTGCGTCACCTTCTGCGCATCAACCCTGAAACAATTAGAAAGACTTACATCCAAGCCCATGAAAATACAAGTCTGTACATAAAACTCTTCGCTCGCACAAAGCCCTCCCGACATTGGAACCGGCGAAAAGCAATTGAAACAAAAACCGCCGGACGGATACTTGCGTGTTCTACGCATCTAGTCTAACCGTTCCGACGGTAAAATATACTGATTTTGATTGTTTGTGTCGCACGACAAGTGACAAATTTCAATCTGTAATTGGTAGACATACTCATAGATGGTATGTATACTGATGATATAATAAAAACGAAGTTCATGATATAATCAAAAAAGGAGATCTACTTATGACTCTGGGAAATAAAATACAAGAGATACGATTAGCGCGCGGCATGAGCCAGGAACAGTTTGGAGAATTACTAAATACAACCAGACAAACAGTATCAAAATGGGAATTGGATCAAGTTGTTCCTGATTTAAAAAATATTATTGCTATCAGCAGGCTTTTCTGCGTTTCAACGGACGCCCTTCTTTTGGAAGTGTCTAATTTCCAAAATGTTGGTGTGAGATTTGCATGTGGCACATATCGTAGTAACAGTTCTGAAATAGTTGAAACGGAAAAGGTAGCTATCTGCTATTATAGTCGCGGAAAGTATATTATGGGAGCGAAACTATTTGTCGGAAGCGGTGATGTGAAGCATTTGGTTTCTGTATGTGAAAAAGATTGTGAAAAGGAAACAATTATATGGGCTTATGCAGATACAAACGATTCCGATGAAATAATAGGAAAACATGCTAACAATGTTGTGGCTGAGAATATGCTGGGAGAACTCTTTGACAGAAAACAATTAGACAGGATGCAGCTTCAAGAAAAATTTTTGGTGAACCATGGCGAGTATCCTATCCATACAGTAAGTGAAAATGGTATCAAACAATGTCTCTTAGAATGGAGAAACGGTACACAAGTATCTGTGCTCGATGACGGTATTCAAGTTTTGATATGTACCGGCAAAAATGAATATATATATTCTGTACACGAAACAGATGACAACATATACTGTGGTTGTAGTTATAATATTCCATTTGATTTGGGGATTCGCTCATATGGTCAGTATTTTCGCTTGAGAAATTATCAGGATAATTCACAGCCGTATTGCCGAAGCTTTTTTGATTTTGATTATTCAATGCCGAAGGAAATTTGTTCTGTAGATTGTGCGAACCTGGGTTGCAGCATCAACGATAAGGACGGCAATCTGGTTTGGTTTGTTAAGCGCTATCATGATTCTGAAATTGTACTTGCCGGTTGTGGCGGTGAAGAATATGTATATCGTTTGAATGAAACAATGTATGAGAGATTTGTCTAGTAGTAGTGGGTGGAGAAGAAATTCCGATTTTACATTATTTGAATGTGATTCTTGCCAATTTATAATAAAAACATTGACACCCTATAAAGTAGGGTGTCAATATAATAATATACAAAAGGGAAAGGTAATATTTATGACAAGAACATTTATTGAAGTACCATTATTTTCCAAAAGATGGAAAGAATGTATTAAAGAAATTAGCGAAATCATTGAAGGAGGAAGCAGCTAAAAATAGGAGGCGATTTCTATGAGTTCATTGTTTGATGATTTGAAGGAAGGTCTTGAAGAGGCTATTGCATATGAAAAAGGAACCGGAAAAGCAAAAGAAAAGACTTATATGATTTTACCTGTAAAGGAATATGATAGTAAGGAAATTCGTGACATTCGGATGAAAGCAGGAATGACACAGAGTGTATTTGCATCATATATGGGTGTGTCAATCAAGACTGTAGAAGCATGGGAAGGTGGAAGAACACATCCGACGGGACCGGTGTTTAGACTTCTCGATATCCTTTCTGCAGGGGAGGATGTAAAATATATTGTAGCTAAATAAAGGGGGCGACTTATCTCGCCCCTTTATCTCTGTTATGGTAAATTTTTTCTGTGTAATGCTTGTCCTATACATTCTTCAGTTAACACTCGCAAGGCTCTTCCTCCTCCGGAAGAATCGGATTTTTATTCTGTCTGCGGTACATCCGGGCAAGGGTCTGGTACTGTGCCACATTAATCTTCTCGTACAGCTCCTTTTTCATGCGCCACTGCCAGTTCCCTCCGAGAGTAGACGGAAAATTCATACGCGCTTCATTACCGAGTCCCAGCAGATCCTGCATCTGGAAGATTGCCGTATGCAGGGAAGTACGATAGGTTTCCCGAATCAGGGCTTCTTCCACAGACTCCTGTCTGCCGATACCGAAATATTCGCAGATTCTCCCCATATCCCAGTCTGACTTTCCCGAAAGAGCGCCGTGCAGGGTTTCGTTATCGTGGGTACCGATATACGCAATGCTGTTATTCGACGTAAAGTTATGCGGTAAATACGGATTGTCCGGCGTACAGTCCAGGGCAAACTCTAACACCTTCATCCCCGGATAATTATTTAGCTGCATCAAATCAATGACCGGCTGCGTGATTACGCCTAAATCCTCCGCTATAATCTTTCCGTCGCCGACCGCTTCATTTATGATACGGGTCAGCTTCTCGCCCGGTCCCTTTTTCCACTCACCGTCAATGGCCGTCTCACACTCTGCAGGAATCGACCAATAATTCACGATTCCGATAAAATGGTCTATCCGAATCACATCATACCGTGCCGCAGAAATCTCCATACGATTTCTCCACCAGGAGAAATCCTGCTCTTCTATTACATCCCAGCGATAGAGCGGATTGCCCCAACGCTGTCCGGTAGCGGAAAACAAATCCGGCGGCACTCCCGCAATATTGATTTCTCTGCGAAGAGCGTCCAACTCAAACAAATCGTAATGCGCCCATACATCTGCAGAATCCATTGCCGTATAAAGCGGTATGTCTCCGATAATAGCGATTCCCTTCTTCTTTGCATAGTCCCTCAAACGATTCCACTGCTCGTCAAACTTAAATTGGCAGAACATATAGTAGCCGATTTCCCCGGAAAGCTCTTTTTCTGCTTTCGCAAGAGCCTTTTCCTCATGCAGGCGAAGCGGCAGCTCCCATTCCTGCCACGGCTGCCCTCCAAGGGAGTCCTTGATTGCCATAAACAACGCATAGTCCTTCAGCCAGTACTCATTTTTCCTGCAAAACTCCGTAAACTCTTCGGTGTCCTTGTGCTTACTGTTACGGTAAGCAATATGAAGCACCTCGCGACGTCCCTCGTACAGCGCACCGTAATCTACCTTATCCGTATCCTCTCCCCAGAAAACCTCATTACAGTCTTCCACGGAAAGCAGCCCTTCCTCAATCAGGGTCGGCAAATCAATAAAATACGGATTCCCCGCGAATGCGGAGAAGGACTGATACGGGCTGTCCCCGTATCCGGTAGGTCCTACCGGAAGTACCTGCCAGTAAGAAAACTCCATTTCCCTTGCAAAATCTACAAAAGCAAAGGCTTCCCTGCCAAGTGTACCGATACCGTACGGTCCCGGAAGACTGCTGATTGGCATCAGAATACCTGCACTCCGTTCCCAGTTCTTTTCAATTCCCATAAAAATCCCCTTTCCGTTTATTTCGGAACTATTTTGAAAGCATTGATTCTATCCACATTTTCTCAGAACAATGCATATGATACATCATAGTCTGACGTTTCTGTATGCTTTCTATACAAGTAACTTAATCATACCCTAAGCTAAGGATTGTGTCAATTTGTCTTTTAACTTTTCAATTTCTTCCGGTGCCTGTAAAATGTCAACTGACATGGTAACCGACTTATCACGTGTAGTAATTTCCACCTTTCCCTCTTTTAAATTACGAGGGCTCACTACCACCCGAATCGGAACTCCGAGCAAATCCGCATCCGCAAACATCTGTCCCCCACGGATTCCGTCCCGGTCATCATAGATGACCTCAAACTTCCTCTTCATAAGCTCATCATATAAGGAGTCCGCCACTCTTTTCGTTTCTTCATCATCCGGGCGGATACAACAGATATGAACCTCCCACGGAGCAACGGAAATCGGCCAAATCGGACCGTACGCATCATGCTTCGCCTCACAGATGGAAGCGGCAAGCCGTCCTACACCGATTCCATAACAGCCCATCATCGGATAATGCTTTACGCCCTCCTTGTCCACATACTGCATATTCATGCTCTTCGTATACTTCGTTCCGAGCTGGAAAATATTCCCCACCTCGATACCGCGCTTAATTGTTAAAGCATGCTTTTTACAGCACGGACAGATACCGTTTTCCGTTACCTTTGAAATATCCGCGTAGGTTACATTCTCCAAATCCCGCTCTATATTAAGACCGGTATAATGATACCCTTCCCTGTTTGCGCCGGCTACCAGATTATCGATTCCCCGAAGCGATACATCAAGGACATACGTCACTTTGTCAGAAATACCATACGGACCGATATAGCCTGCCACAAGAGGGGAGTCCTCCGCTATCTCTGCCGGATGAAGCTCTGCTCCGATGTAATTTCTAAGCTTTGTCTCATTCACCTCATAATCTCCCCGGACAAATGCCACTACAAAGGAATCATCCTCATTCCTCTGATACACTACGGCCTTGCAGGAGGTTTCCACGTCACTGTTCAAAAACGTGCACACATCCTCAATGGTTTTACAATGCGGCGTCTCAATCAAACGAAGATCTTCCACGGGATTCTTCGGTATATTTTCTACAATGGTTTCCGCAGCCTCCATATTGGCTCTGTAATCACATTCCGTACACAGTACGATGGAATCCTCACCGACCTCATTTAACAGCATATACTCATGAGACAGGCTTCCGCCCATCATTCCGGAATCCGAAGCCACCGTAATTACCTCCGGCAGACCTACACGACTGAAAATCCTGTGATAAGTATCATAGCACTTTTTATAATATTGCTCCAAATCCTCCTGTGATGTATGAAACGAGTAAGCATCCTTCATCGTAAACTCACGCACACGAATCATTCCTGCGCGCGGTCTTGCTTCATCCCGGAATTTTCTCTGAATCTGATAAATCATAAACGGATACTGCTGATAGGACTGTCCGTAATCCTTTACGAGCTGGACCGCTGCCTCCTCATGCGTCATTCCAAGCACCATTTTTGACCGGTTCCTGTCCTCAAAGCGCACCAGCTCACTTCCGATACTTTCATAACGGCCCGACTCCTGCCAAAGCTCTGCCGGCATCACGACCGGAAACAGCACCTCCTGTCCGTCAATCGCATTCATTTCCTCCCGAATAATCGCTTCGATTTTCGAGGTCACTCTTCTTAGTACCGGAAACTCCGAAAAAATGCCGTTGCCGACATATTTCATATACCCTCCCCGTACCATCAGGGCATGACTGTCAATCACACAGTCTGCCGGTTTCTCCTTGAATCTCTGTCCCACAAGATTTTTCAGTTTCATAATAATCCCTCCTTTTCGTATTCGATCCTCGCGGAGCGTTTTTTGCTTTATAGGAAATTGCGCAATTTCCTATAAAGTAAAAAACGTCCCAAGTATATTTCTATACTCAGGACGAATCAAATCCGCGTTACCACCCAACTTCAGATACCATCTGCACTCATTGCAGGCTATTACCCGCATGTCTCTGATAACGGTGACCTCCGGCAGAAGTTCCCGACACCCGTCGGTATTCCCTCCTGCTACTCATAGACCGGTTCGATATCACGGCATCCAAAGTCTCGCACCATCCGACTTCTCTCTGAGGATAATTGACATCTACTATTTCTACTCGTTGTATTTTCCAAGATTTTTTTCATGTCCACATTCTATCATGCATCCTTTTAAAATGTCAAGTCAATTTGATGAATAAAATCTTTGATTTTGTGTAAATCTTTTCTTGTAAAATCTTTGATTCTGTGATAATCTTGATGTATAAAATCTTTGATTTTGTGTATTTTAGCACTTATAAAGTCTTAATTATGTGTCACGGAGGCGCTTATGAAAAGAAAAATCTATGAAAAACTGATTACATGGAAGCGTGAAAGTGCAGGAAAAACGGCATTATTAATCGATGGTGCCAGACGTGTCGGAAAAAGCTACGTGGCTGAAGAATTTGCTAAAAATGAATACGAGTCCTACATCCTTGTGGACTTTAACCGCGCAAGCAGCGAAATACTCGACTTGTTTGACCGCTACCTTGATGATTTGGACACCTTCTTTTTATTCCTGACCCAGTATTATAACAAAAAATTGATTCCGGGAAAGTCTCTTATTATTTTCGATGAGGTACAGTTGTGTCCCCGTGCCCGTGCAGCTATCAAATTCCTTGTTGCGGACGGTCGGTATCATTACATCGAAACCGGTTCTTTGGTTTCGATTAAGAAAAACGTGAAGGATATTGTTATCCCTTCCGAGGAACGCTATATCAAAATGTTTCCGATGGATTTTGAGGAATTTCTCTGGGCTTTGGGTAATGATTCTCTGATGGATTTGATTCGGGTATGCTTTGAAAAGACACAGCCTCTCGGTCAGGCACTCCACAGAAAGGCAATGGACTATTTTCGCCAGTACCTTATTGTGGGCGGTATGCCGCAGGCCGTTTTAGAATATATCGAAACCAGGGATTTTGAGCGGGTGGATGCAATTAAGCGGGATATTCTTGAGCTCTACCGCGCAGACATCGTGAAGCATGCAGAAGGGTATGAGTTAAAGGCAGAAAGCATCTTTGACGAGATTCCTGCACAGCTCCAAAAGCACGAAAAAAAATTTAAACTGTCTGCACTGAAAAAGGAAGCCCGCTTTCGCGATTATGAGGATGCTTTTTTCTGGCTTACGGACGCTATGATTGTAAATGCATGCAATAATACCACGGAACCAAGCATCGGTCTGAAGCTCAATATGAACCGCATGACCATGAAATGCTATATGGCAGATACAGGACTCCTTATCAGTCACGCATTTGATGAAAATACCATTGTGTCAGAGGAGCTTTATAAGAAACTGCTTTTTAATAAGCTGGAGGTGAACAACGGTATGCTGGTTGAAAATATTGTGGCACAGATGTTGGTCGCAAAGGGGCATAAGCTCTATTTCTACTCCAACCCGTCCAACAAAGATGCAGACTCAAAAATGGAAATCGACTTTCTGATTTCAAAAGGCAAAATCACCTCCGGACACAATATCTCACCAATCGAAGTAAAGTCCGGCAAAAATTACACATTAACCTCCCTAAGAAAGTGTATCAGAAAATACAAGGAACATCTGCACACCCCGTATGTGCTTCATACCTCAGATGTAAGGGAGGAAGACGGCATTGTATATCTTCCTCTGTACATGACCGGGTGTTTATAAGAATTTAAATGTTTGAAAAAGGGGGACCGTGCATCCGGTGCCACGGTCCCCTTTCAAACCATTTCGTTTCCTTTTAAGGATACACCGAATGACTCCGCATTTCCTTAAAACTGCTCCAGCCACTGAACCATCAATTCCCTTGCTGCTTCGAGGTCCTCCGGCTCATGAAGAATCATCAGATGATAAAACACCGCACCATCTACCAGGTAGCCCTCCAGATAACGGTTTCCCTCCTCCTGCTCCTCGAAAACAAGAACCGCGTTCCTGCCGCTTCCCGTCGTATACTCTTCCTTCCGGTAGCTCTCCTTCCAGTCTGCCTCTTCTACATGTTGAAAACCCCCGCCATGATACTCAAAGGGACATTCCGTGGTATAAATAGAGGCCGTTTCCTGCATCCAAATCTCCTGCGTTTTATGAACCTTATAATCCTTAAACAGAGCCACTTCTCCAAGTTCTCCGTCCGTGGTTCCGATGACACGTACACATACCTCGTCCGGCGTTCCCCATACATCAGTTTCCCTAAGTCCCGCATAGCCGATGTATGCTCTGGCCTCCTCTACGGACGCATACTCCTTGATCCAGCTCGGATACTTCTGGCTGTAATTCTCCTTTTGCATCTGCTCCAGCAAAAAGCTCTTCACCTCTGTAACTCCGCCCGTAAACTCCTCTGCCGAAACCCGTTCGGTTTCCACCTGAAGCAGGTATCCCGGCAGCTTTTCATTCTGGCTGGCCGTAAATTGAAATACACCCAGACCTGCCGCATATGCCACCCCTCCGCCAAGCAGAAGCACGGAAGCAACGGCAGCCACTGCATATTTTACCGCACGCTTTACTGTGAAATCCTTTTTCTTCATTTCCAGCACCTTTCCGAGCAACGCTTCCGGTGCATGGATTTCATCATACAGCTGCTTTATGGATTCTTTTTCCTTCATACAATCACGCCTCCTTAAGCTGTGCCCTTAACAGTTTTCTTGCACGGACAAGTCGGGTTCTGACAGTCGCTTCCCTGATACGTAAAATCTCTGCAATTTCCTTCGTGGAATACCCCTCGTAATAAAACAGATAAATCACAATGCTGCATTTTTGCGGCAGCTGCTTTATTGCTTCATACAGGTCACTGCTTTCCTTCATTGTAAACTCCGGTTCCTTTGAAATTGCGTCCATGGAATCTACATTTTTTCTCCAGAAGGAGGAGAAAAAGCTGTTGCATTCATTGACACACACACGAATCAGCCAGCGCTTTTCGTGTTCCGCATCCGTGAATGAATCCCGTCTGGAAAGCAGCTTTACAAAGGTTTGCTGTACAATATCATCCGCGTCTGCCGGGTTTTTGGTATAGCTGACTGCTATCCTGTATATCGTATCCATATGCTTGCGAACGATGCGCTCATAGTCGGCCCTGTCCAACCCCTCATCTCCTTTGTCCGTTATTTTCTGAAAGGCCCTTCACTCTATAAACGGTCCGGGGCGGTAAAATGTGCGAAAAAATTTATAATTCTGTTTTGCGGTATGCAGGCGGCTCTTCACGGTTCCAAGCGGAATATTCAGTCGCTTTGCAATCTCAGCCTGGGGAAGCTCCTTCCAGAAGTACAGGTAAAGAATCTGTTTGTCCTTATCGGCAAGCATACTTAAGGTCTCCCGTACCGTGTCTGTCTCCGTGATACCCATACGCCCGTATGACAGCTCCTTTTGCACCACCTCATCCAGAGGTATCTCCATCTCCTTTGCTTTTTTGCGAAAATAATCGTTGCACTTGTTCCTGGCAATTCCCATAAGCCACGCCTGAAACGCCTCTTTGCTCTTTAATTGTCCGAATTTCTTATATGCCGTAACAGAAACCTCCTGCAACACATCCTCCGCTTCTGTCACTGACGACAGACGGAACTTTACAAAACGCTCAAGAGCCGTATAATACTTTGCAAGCAGCACTTCAAACTCATCCATACCATCACCTCCTTGTCTACATTAAGCATTGAAATCGATTTCATAGATAAAGACGTTTTTTTAGCCGGAAAGGTTCAAAAAAACATTTAAAAAAAATTGCCCACCCATCCCGGGAGGGCAACGGCAGAGCGCACAAAAAAGTGCGATACCACTTATTTACTTTTTGCTGCCGGCTCTTTTCAAATGGAAATAGAGCGGGCATCGCGCATTAATTCTTGCGACAGCCATTTCTACGCCATAAACCCTCGTTTTGCTTCATTTCCGTTCACATACATTTCATTCAGCGTACCGCGCCCATAAGTAAGCCCCGCATACACCTGCTGGGTATTTTTCATGACCGGACCGCTCGTATCCTCCTCGCTTACCTTACGATAGCCTGCCAGAAGCTTTTCAAAAATGTCTGCAACACCCTCTAACAGCTCCGGCTGCTTCTGCACCCTTGCCGCAGTTAATTCGCGGTTCGCAAAGATATAGAGACTCATCAGCTGATACGAAAGACCAACGCTGTAGTCGAGCGCTGCCATCAGTTCATTTACAAAACGCCCCGCATGGGAAAGCTCTTTTTCATAGGTTTTTGAATCCTCTGCATGAAAAGCTTCTCTTGCAGACGCAATATCACTTAAAATGATTTCATACATGATTACAATTAATTCCGTGCGGGATGCCTGTGTTATCCGCATGGAGAATTCCTGCACCAATTCCTTTTTCATATCCGGCTCCAATCTGCCGCCTAATTCCGGCATAGTTTACTGCAACAATGACACAACCCTCTAAATCAACTCTGAAGCAGTGACAAAATATTCTGCGGCCGTTCATTTGCCTGCGCCAACATTGCGTTACCCGACTGTGACAGCACCTGCTGCTGGGTATAGGAAACCATTTCCTTTGCCATATCCACATCCTCCACACGGGACAGTGCTTCTGTCAGATTCTCTGCGGAAACATTCAAACTGTTAATCGAGTGCTCCAGACGATTCTGATATGCACCGAGCTTTGCACGGATGGAAGATACCTCATTAATTGCATTTTCAAAAATCGTGATTGCCTTCTGTGCCGATTCCTGTGTGTTTACATTGACCACTGCGGTTCCCAGTGTATCCGTATCCACCTTCGGAATCCGGACCTCCATGGTCTGTCCTTCATTTGCCCCGATTTGCAAATCCATCGGCCCCGCCTTTAGCACAGTAACGGTAGCATCTGCGGTTCCTTCCACCTTAAATTTCATCCGAAAACCATCAACGTCCGTCACGGTTACATAATCGCCGTCAACAGAAACTGTCGCTGTAGTTGCGAACCCACTCGTATAATCCAGCTCCACTACTGCATCTACACCACCGCCGCTCATTCCGGAGGAAATACCGAGTGCCTTTGCCAGCGCTTCATTCGTACAATAAATCTGGACCGATGCATCATCACCCTTGTCCTTGCTTTCAAACCGAAGTCCCTCTGCATCCGCTACGGTACTCGGTTCCAGCTCTCCCGCACCGTTATCCTTTACCGGAGTGATGTCCACATCGACTGCAGATCCGGCTTCACGAAGCTTTTCATAAACATCCGACAATGTATCGGTTGCCACTACTTCAATTTCCTTGTTGTTAACGGAAATCTTTCCTTCATATCCCAATTTTGCGGTTTTACTGGTAGTTCCCGGAAGTGTGGTATCTACCTTTGCCGCTTCCGGTGCCGTGCTGACCTTTAGCTTATATTCGGTAATCGCTACGGAATCCGATAAAGAAATCAGCTGTATCTTTTCATTATCCGAATAGGAACGACGGTCTACCGTTCCGTTTAGCAGCTTCTTTGTATTAAATTCAGTAGTTGTTGATACACGGTTAATTTCCTCATTCAGCTGATTAATCTCATCCTGAATCGCTGCCCGGTCCTCATCCGTATTCACTCCGTTTGCCGCCTGTACCGAAAGCTCTCTCATACGCTGCAGCATTGCTTCTACTTCATCTAATGCCCCTTCTGCGGTCTGAATGACTGAAATGCCGTCTGCGGCATTTCGCGCCGCCTGTTCCAAACCTGCAATCTGTGTTTTCATCTTTTCGGAAATTGCCAGACCCGCCGCATCATCTGCCGCACGGTTGATTCGATATCCGGAAGAAAGACGCTCTAAGCTCTTATCCAGGGCATTGTTTGTCTTTCCAAGAATGTTACACGCTTTTAAAGCAGAAATATTGTGATTAATTCTCATACTGTCACCTGTTCCTTTCCAAAGCACTTCCCCGGCAAAGTTCTCTCATGCCGTTATGCCCGCTCAATTTCCATAATGTGAACAAATACCGCTTTGGATGCTGCCAGAAGCTCGGCTGTATCCGGCTTCCCATCCGTCTGCGGTTCGGTGACATCTCCTTCCTTGTCCATGCCCGGAATACGGTTCACGGCATAGTTTCCGGCCTCTGCACCTGTGCCGTAATATACCATTGCATCCGCTACTCCCAAATCAAGTAATCTCTCTGTCAGCTCCCGTTTGCTGTGTTCAAGCAGCTCGGTTCCTTCCCGGGAATCGCTGCTGACAAAGCAGAATATCTGATTATTTTCTATCTGCAAGTCCGCCTGTACATTACCAAGCTTTACAAGCGGAATCTTTACTGATGCTCTTCCACCCTCATCTCTCTGATTCTCCGTCTGTAAGGTAACACGCATGCTCCTTACACCGTCTGCGGTTTCTACCGGAAAATCAAAACATTCTTTTCCCGCACACTCTCCCCGGAGTTTTACGCCCATTTTAATCTGTTTCAATGCCTTTACATCTACTGCAGCCGGCTCTCCGGTATTATGCATATCATCCTCCAAGTTACGTACCGCTTTCTTGAGGTTATTGTAAAAGCCTTCCGCCACCTTTACATCAAACAGGCTCTCCGTACTCTCTGCCCCGCCGGCAAAGAGCAATGCATCTGTTTCACTGTCTACGGCAGAATTGTCCTTAATTTCGGACTTATACCGCTTTAGCAGTCCTCCCAGTCTTCCGTACATCTCGCCGGTACCGGCAAGGAATTCCTTTGCTGCCTCAACGTTATTAGCAGTTACTACAAGTCCTAAGCCCTTTAAGAATTCCGGCGCCTGTTCTGCCGTCTGAGCGGTCTCTCTTAACTGCTGTACCGCCTGTGCGGTCTCTTCTTCGGTACGGGCTGTATTCTCTTTATACATCTCGTATCCGTCACTAACTGATATATCGGCTAATTTCCCCGGTATCTTAATACCGGAAAGGATTTGCGCATCAATTCTTCCGCTGTTCGGTAAAAGCTCGCGAACCTTACCCGCAGTCTCATCTGCCGTCACATCAATACCGCCCATTTTTGCGGTACGCATGGCAGACAGAAGATTTCCGAGTGTCAGCTCCTTTCCGCTGTCCATCACAGCTCCGATTGCTGCACCATCTGTCTTTTCCAGCTGGTTAAACAGACGGTACATTCCGATATACGCCGTACGTTCCTCCGGTGTCACACCTGCACCGCGTTCCATCTTAAACAAATATCTGGCAAACTTCTCCGTATCCTGCTCAAGACCATCCTCCTGACGAATTTCCGCTACTCTGCGTGCCAGAGCATCCACCGTCTCCGTCAACGGATTAATACCCTCTCTGATTAACCGGAGCGCCGCTGCCGGGTGCATAGTCTCAATCAGCTCCGTCACCTTGCGGTCGTATTCCTTTACTGCATCCATATTCGAAGCATTCAGCTCAATCGAATTATAGGCAAGAATCCGAACAGCACGAAGATTCTCCGGAGACGCCTCCATTCCCATGGATTTTAACAGCTCTGCATTTCCGGCAAACGCATCCCGGATGGAATCTCCGTATGCCGCCTGCGGTCTGGTTCCGAGCATGTCATAAGCTTCTCCGGCACGCTGCAGCTTTGCACCGAGAGCATTTCCTGCTGCCGTCAGATTCTCTAAAGTCACATCCGCCCTGTTCTCAAAGGTCACACCAAGCGTATAGCTCGGCGACTTTGAAAGACTGTCGATATTCTGCATCGTTTTCCGGAATAACTCTTCCATGGAACGGTTCCCGGAAAATCCTGCCTCATCGGTATAATAACGATAGTAATTATTTTCAAGAACGCGAAGTCCGTCAACAACTTTTGCAAGTCCGGAGGTATCAATCCGGATTCCCTGCCGCTCTAAACGGTATGCCGACTCTGTCGTCATCTTTAAGCGGATTTCCTCCAGTCGTCTCTTGGCACGGACCACGCTGATATCGAAGTCCATGGAGAAGCCGGAGACCTCCGCAAGCACCGCCTGCTCCAAAGAGCTTGGACGCGCATTACTCTTTAGTTCATCCTCTGCATAGGCAAGCTCTCCAAAGGTAACATCCTCTTTGGCCGCCTTCTGCATTGCCAGACCTACCGCAGACCGTTCCGGTACCTCCTGTCCCGGTTGCAGCTCCTGTACTTTTTCCGCTGCCTTTTTTACATACGCACGCTCTACTGTTTCCGGCGTAAAGCCCTTCATGCGCTCTACACGCTCATTTACTTCTGCTCTTGTCAACTGCGTAAGACTGGCCTTCGTCGCCTGCTTTCCGTCTGCGATTGCCATAGCGGCCAGCTCTGCCACCTCCTCCGGCGTACGCAGCTTTACATCATTCAGCTGCCGCATCCGTTCCAGATTTTCACCGGTAATTGACAGTCCGTGCTCCGTCAGCCATCTGGCATTCGCAAGGTTCTCTGCCGTGACCGGAAGTCCCGCATTTACACAGACCTGATTTGCGGACACGGTTAACTGCCCCCATACCTTATCCGATACCGGAGTTGACTTTACGTTTCCCGCACTATATTGTGCCATATAAATATTCTCTATTGTAGGCTCTTTCTGAAACTTAATCATGTAATACTGCACAGACTCGGACATACCGGAGACATTGCCTGCAAATTCTACTGCATGATACACTTTATTTACCGTTGCATCCGTTACCGGAACTCCTGCATTCAAAAGCTTTTCCGCAATGTATTCTGCTGCCGGATTTCCCTTTAACGCCTTTTTGGCTATGGCAACCACAGCTTCCCTTTTCTCGGCAAGCTTTGCCTTCTGCCCTTCGATATGCTCAGCCTTTAATTCCCGTCCGAGACGGATACGCTCTATTGCCCGGGCAAGCTGCGTGGCTGTTAACTCTTCCACTGTCACGCCTTCTGCACGAAGTGCATCATAATCCTCCTCGGTCAGCTGCCCCGCGGATTCTTCCAGTGTTTTTTCTTCTTCCTGTACCGTCTCAGACCCTTCGGTCTGGTGATTTTTACTTATATCGCCGTAGCAAACTTCCTCCTCCACATTGCCGACAGCTCCTTCTGATACACTCACCGTGATATTGGTCTTCCCGTCTTCCTTGACGGTCTGTGCTGCAAAAACTGCGGAAGCATCCTTTCCCGCAGCTGTGGCGGAGCGTTGTAATTCAGTCCCTTTGTCCGGAGTCTTTTCTCCGAATAACGCATGGATTCCGTTCATACCAACGCCACCTCCAATAGCTTTATTCTCTCTGCATATTATTTCGGCTTTTCCATCGGAAATCTTTATACATTTCTTCCCTTGCACATGAATAGATTTATGGGGAACATCTCTTTAGGAGGGCGCTATGCTCCGTCTTCTGAGTAAACAGTATCTGCGCATTATGTGTTTTATTGGTATTCTTTTCCTGCCGGTATCGGTTTGCAGCTGTTCCTCCGCTCTTTCTCCGAATACGGAAGACGTCCCTTCCTCTGCTTTTTCATCACTTTTAGATGACTTTTTCCGGGAATATGCCACTGCCGACAGTCTTTCCCTTCATTATACAATTCACAGCCCGGAACTCCTGCAGCTTGAAAAACCACCGGTCACACTGGGACATTTCAGTGAACAGGCCCTGTCAGACTCTGTTGAAACTGCAAATAGCTATCTTACCCGGCTGCACACATTCTCCCGGGATACCCTGGAGCCGTCTGACCGTCTGATGTATGACTTACTGGAATACGCCCTGGAAAATTCGTTTTTTCCGGAGGAGGCCGTTCTGTACGATTCTCCCCTCGGTCCCGGTACAGGTCTTCAGACACAGCTCCCGGTTTTACTGGCCGAATACCGCTTTTCCTCCTTAGAAGATGTGGAAGATTATTTCTTACTGCTAGAAGACCTTCCGCGTTACTTTGCGGAGCTCTGTGCATTTGAACAGGCTCGTTCCGCTGCCGGCACCCAGGCCTGTGACGAGGTTCTCTCCCGTATTGTATTACAATGTAATTCCTTTATCGAAGATCCGGGAAATAATTTCCTGATTGAAAGCTTCAAGGACCGTCTGACGGCACTTCCGGATGTGACTGCCGTACAGATGGCAGAGCTTTGTATCCGGAACCAGAAGCTTGTATTTACCAAAGTAATTCCTGCCTATGAACAGCTTATCGAGACCCTAAACAGTCTTTCGGATACTTCCATTCCGGCAAAGGGGCTTTGTTCCCTGCCTGACGGTACCGCATATTACGAATATCTGGTCCGCAGTACTACCGGGTCCGACAGAGGGATAGAAGAACTGGAAGAACTGTTGGAACAGGCATTATTTAGCAATATGCTCACCATGATTACGCTTCATGACTCAGATTCCTTACAGGAAGAACTGAAAACCTATCAAAAACAAGGACTTTCTGTAAGAAATACCTCCGTTTCCACACCATCGGATTTAGCCATAGGAACACAAAAAATTCAGTCGACTCCCGATGTTTCTTCTGCTCTGTTACAGCAGCTCCGGGAAACCATATCCTCCGATTTTCCCGCTCAGGCAGACGTCTCCTGCCATGTAGAGTCCATCCACCCCTCTCTGGAGGATTTTATCAGTCCGGCGTTATATCTGGTGCCTCCGTTTGACGATTATAAAAATAATGTGATTTACATTAATCGGGCAAAATGTTCTACCGGAAGTCTCTTCTCCACGCTGGCTCACGAAGGGTATCCGGGTCACCTTTACCAGAATACATTTTTTGCGGCCACCTCACCTCATCCTGCACGCATGCTACTTAATTTCACCGGCTACGATGAAGGCTGGGCAACCTATGCCGAGCTCTATTCCTACCGCTATGCCGACTGCTCGGAGGAGCTGCGCCGGTTTCTCGCTGCCGAACAGGTGGCGGGACTTTGCCTCTACAGCCTGTCCGACATCCGTATTCATTACCATGGGGCAGACCTTGAAACAATTGTCTCCTTCTTAAAAGAATATGGCTTTTCCGACGAAAGTGCAAAAGAGGTATATTACACCCAGCTTGCGGAGCCTGCCGTCTACCTCCCATATTCCGTGGGCTATCTGGAATTTTGTTCCTTACGGGACCTTTATTATTCCCTCGCCGGAGATAAGGCTTCTCTCCTTCCGTTTCACACCTTTGTACTGGAAACGGGACCGGCTCCGTTTGAATTGTTAAGAGAACAGTTAAAAATGACTTTTCAATGAATACAGATAGGCGGTATTGACATCTCACTTTGTTTATGATATCATTCTTATTACTTTGGAAGGATATATACAGAGTCTTTCCAAGCAATTATTGGGACCACTCTTTTGAGTTGAGGCCATACGGACAGCCGGGTCCACTGCCGATTGGCAACAAAAGTTGCCTTATTGATTGAGTTAGAAGCTCAAATTTTATAAGTTGGTTACTTCATAACCGAATTGCGTTTTTGACGCAGACTTGTGAAACGGTCAATAAGAGTAGTAAAAGTGATTGCTATATAGACTCTGATCTTCCCGAATCCAGATACCTGATTATTCCATACCCCGGAGTATTCCGTTCCCGGCAGTTTTTGATGTATGGATTTTCATTTTTATCGGACAACGTATGACCGCAAGCTGTGTTTCAAAACACATGCTTGCTTTTTTTATACCCAAAGATACTCTCTTTGAAAACAAAAGAATTGTCAAAATGTATGTGATAGGAGATTCCAACAATGAACCAGTCCAGCCAGAATACTAAAAAAGACCAGACCCATGCCCCGATTTATGAGGCTCTGGAACAATTTCGCCAGAGGAGGGTTGTTCCCTTTGACGTCCCGGGGCATAAACGAGGACGCGGAAATCCGGAATTAACCGCCTTCCTTGGCGATCAATGTGTATCGATTGATGTCAACAGCATGAAACCCCTTGACAATCTCTGTCATCCGGTTTCTGTTATCCGTGAAGCGGAGGAGCTCGCTGCGGATGCCTTTGGTGCGGCACATGCTTTTCTGATGGTAGGCGGTACCACCAGTGCGGTGCAGAGTATGGTTCTGACTGCCTGCAAACGGGGTGATGAAATTATTCTGCCCCGTAATGTACATCGGAGTGTCATCAACGCCCTTGTGCTGTGCGGTGCCGTCCCGGTATATGTAAACCCGGAGGTTGATCACCGTCTCGGTATTTCGCTCGGTATGAAGCTGGAACAGGTGGAACGTGCAATTAAGGAACATCCGAATGCCGTTGCCGTTCTCGTGAATAATCCTACGTATTACGGTATCTGCTCGGATTTGCGCGGAATCGTAACGCTGGCACATAAACATAATATGCTTTGTCTCGCTGACGAAGCACACGGTACCCATTTCTATTTCGGGAAAGACCTGCCGGTATCCGCAATGGAGGCCGGTGCGGATATGGCTTCGGTTTCCATGCACAAAAGCGGCGGAAGCCTCACACAGTCCAGCTTTCTTCTTGCAGGACCGAATATAAACGAGGGCTATGTGCGGCAGATTATCAATCTGACCCAGACCACCTCCGGCAGCTACCTGCTAATGAGCAGTCTTGATATTTCCCGCCGCAATCTCGCGCTACGCGGAGAAAAGGTATTTGAGCAGGTACGGAAAATAGCCGACTATGCCCGCACGGAAATCAATTCCATCGGCGGCTATTATGCCTTTGGCAGAGAATTGACTAACGGCGATTCCATTTATGATTTTGACCCGATTAAATTAAGCGTTCATACGCTGGATATCGGTCTTGCAGGCATTGAGGTTTATGACCTGCTCCGCGATGATTATGATATTCAAATCGAATTCGGTGACATCGGAAATATTCTGGCGTATCTATCCATCGGTGACCGTCCGCAGGAAATCGAACGTCTGGTGAGTGCTCTTGCCGAAATCCGCAGATGCCATCAGCGTGATAAGACAGGTATGCTTACGCAGGAATACATCCCGCCGCAAGTCATCGCCAGCCCGCAGGAAGCATTCTACGCACCTAAGGAAAGTCTGCCGATTATGGAGACAGAGGGCAGAGTCTGCAGCGAATTTGTTATGTGTTACCCGCCGGGTATCCCGATTCTTGCTCCGGGAGAAAAAATCACAAAGGATATTTTGGAATATATCCGTTACGCCAAGGAAAAGGGCTGCAGCATGACCGGTCCGGAGGACCCTGAAATCGAGCACCTGAATGTTCTTGCGGAGATAACAAACAAAACCTATTAACTAAGATAAATGCCACAGACTGCAAAAAGCACTGTGGCTGTAAACGGAGGCTCAAATGGACTTATGGTTTAGCGAAAAACATACTCCGGATGTCAAGCTCAGCATCCGGGTCAATAAACAGCTTTTTTGCAGCGAAAGCGACTACCAGAGAATCGACATTTTTGACAGTAATGAATTCGGCCGTATCCTTTCTCTGGATGGAAATATCATGTTAACGGAGCGTGATGCTTTCATTTACAACGAAATGATTGTGCATGTTCCGATGGCAGTCCATCCGCATATTGAAAAGGTCCTTGTCATCGGAGCGGGTGATGGCGGTGTCGTAAAAGAGCTGACCCGCTACGAACGCCTGAAACATATTGACCTTGTGGAAATGGACCCGATGGTAGTAGATGCCTGCAGGCAGTATCTGCCGGGCAATACCTGCCAGCTGGATGACCGCCGGGTATGCATTCATTACGAAAACGCATTAAAATTCATTCGTTACTGTGAGAATGAGTACGACCTGATAATCGTCGATTCCAATGACCCTTATGGACCTTCCGAGGGTCTGTTTACAAAGGAATTTTACGGGAACTGTTATAAGGCACTCCGCGAAGACGGCATTATGGTAAATCAGCAGGGAAGCCCGTTTTACAAGCAAGATGCGGATGCCATGCAGCGCAGTCACCAGCGTATCGTTGCAACCTTCCCAATCAGCCGTGTCTATCAGGCCCATATTCCGACCTATGCCGCCGGCTACTGGCTGTTCGGCTTTGCAAGTAAAAAATATCATCCGCTGGATCATCTGGATGCAGACGGCTGGAACAAACTACAGCTTCGTACCAAATACTACACCACCAATCTTCATAAAGGTGCGTTCTATCTCCCTGCATTTTTAGAGGAAATGTTAGAAGCGGTGGAGCAATAAACAAATTTTATCAAGAGCAACACATAAAGATTATCAGACGGAGAACAACCTATGCAAAAAAATGTAGAAACCTTTATCGGCTGTGATGCCGACTATGATGATGCATCCCTTGTACTGTTCGGTGCACCCTTTGACAGTACCACCAGCTACCGTCCGGGTACCAGATACGGTTCTTCTGCCATTCGCCATGAGAGCTTCGGTCTGGAAACCTACAGTCCGTATCAGGATGAAGATTTAACTGATTATTCTGTCTTTGATGCCGGCGACCTGGAGCTCTGTTTCGGTTCTTCCGAAGCTGCACTGGCAGATATCGAGGCTCTTGCGGATGAAATTCTGCAGAGCAATAAATTACCGCTTTTACTCGGCGGTGAACACTTAGTTACCCTCGGTGCATTCCGCGCCGCCCTGAAAAAGTATCCGGACCTTCATATCATTCATTTTGATGCACACACCGATTTACGGAATGATTATCTGGGTGCCGAATTAAGCCATGCCTGTGTCATCCGCCGCTGTCATGACTTAATCGGTGACGGTCGGATTCATCAATTTTGTATCCGGAGCGGAGAACGGGAGGAGTTCCGGTTTGCGAAGCAGCATACCGACCTGCACAAATTTAACTTTGACGGATTAAAGGAAGTATTACAAAAGCTCGGAGATGTTCCTGTTTATTTTACCATCGACCTGGACTGTCTGGACCCTTCGGCATTTCCGGGAACCGGTACCCCGGAAGCAGGCGGTGTCAGCTTCTTAGAACTTTTGGACGCGATAGAAGCTGTTTGCGGGACAAACGTTATTGCTGCAGATGTCAATGAGCTCAGCCCTATGCTGGATACCAGCGGTGCAAGCACGGCACTGGCATGTAAGGTAGTACGGGAACTGATGCTGGCACTGTTAAAGAAGCACAAATAAAAACAATTGTATCAAAAAACAATAAAAGAAAAGTGAGGAGAATAAAATGAGCAGAGTATTAATCATCGGCTGCGGCGGTGTAGCTTCCGTGGCAATTCAGAAGTGTTGTCAGGTAAGTGAAGTATTTACGGAAATCTGTATTGCAAGCAGAACCAAATCAAAATGTGATGCCCTGGCTGCAAAGCTTGCGGACAAGACCGCAACAAAGATAACGACCGCACAGGTAGATGCGGACAAGACCGAAGAGGTTATTGCATTAATCAATTCCTACAAGCCGGAGCTGGTGATGAATATTGCGCTTCCGTATCAGGATCTTACCATTATGGATGCCTGCCTTGCCTGTGGCGTCAACTATATGGACACCGCAAACTATGAACCGGAAAATATCGACGACCCAAAATGGCGTGCCGTTTACGAGAAGCGTTGTAAGGAAGGAGGCTTCTCTGCCTACTTTGATTATTCCTGGCAGTGGGCGTATCAGGAAAAATTCAAGGCAGCGGGCCTTACCGCGCTGCTTGGCTCCGGCTTTGACCCGGGCGTAACACAAAGCTACTGTGCCTATGCCTTAAAGCATGAATTTGACCAAATCGATACGATTGACATCTTAGACTGCAACGGTGGTGACCACGGCTATCCGTTTGCCACCAACTTTAACCCGGAAATCAATCTCCGTGAGGTTTCCGCACCGGGAAGCTATTGGGAAAACGGCCACTGGGTCGAGATTCCTGCCATGAGTATAAAAAGAGAATATGACTTTGCAGAAGTAGGTCAAAAGGACATGTACCTCTTACATCATGAGGAAATCGAATCTCTCGCAAAGAATATTCCGGGGGTAAAGCGAATCCGCTTCTTCATGACCTTCGGGCAGAGCTATCTGACCCACATGAAATGCCTGGAAAATGTCGGCATGCTCTCCACTACGCCGATTCTGTATGAAGGAAAAGAGATTGTTCCGATTCAGTTTTTAAAAGCTCTTTTGCCGGACCCTGCCACCCTCGGCCCGCGTACCAAGGGTAAAACAAACATCGGCTGCATTTTTACCGGAACAAAGGACGGCAAGCCAAAGACCTACTACATTTACAACGTATGTGACCATGAAGAATGTTATAAAGAGGTAGAATCTCAGGCTATCTCCTATACCACCGGCGTTCCTGCCATGTGCGGTGCCCTGATGCTGCTTACAGGCAAATGGAACAAACCGGGTGTATATACCGTAGAAGAGTTCGACCCGGACCCATATATTGAAGCACTTGACAGGTACGGTCTGCCGCATCAGGAAAGCTATGCTCCGGTACTGGTAGACTAAGCTCTTAGGAAAGACCTACCGGAAAGGATTCTTTACAATGAATAAAAACTCGATTCAACAACGCTTACTTTCCTCCGGACTTCCAACTCCGTGCTATATTCTCGACGAGGAAAAGCTGATTGCGAACGGAAAAATACTGAAGCAATTACAGGATGAGACCGGCTGTAAGGTACTGCTTGCACAAAAGGCCTTTTCTAATTATGATTTGTACCCGGTTCTCGCTCCTTTTCTTGCGGGAACCGAAGCCAGCGGTCTCTTTGAAGCCAGACTCGGCGCAGAAGAAATGTCCGGAAAAGAATGCCATGTATTTTGCGCCGCTTATCGCGAGGAGGACTTTGACGAGCTCCTGCTTTATGCTGACCATATCGTATTTAACAGCCCGGCACAGCTGAAAAAATTTGGCATAAAAGCGAAAAATGCCGGAAAAGAAATCGGTCTGCGGATTAACCCGGAATGCTCCACTCAGGAGGGACATGCCATTTATGACCCTTGTGCTCCCGGCAGTCGTCTCGGCACTACAAGAGCCCGGTGGCAGCAGGAAATGACACCGGAATATGTTGCCCTTCTTGACGGTCTCCACTTTCATACCTTATGCGAACAGAATTCCGATGCTCTGGAACAGACCTTAAAAAGTGTAGAGGAAAAATTCGGACCGGAACTGAAAAATCTGAAATGGCTGAATATGGGAGGCGGTCATCACATTACACGCCCGGATTATGACCTGGAGCGCTTAAAAGGCTGCATCTGCCGTATGCGCGACACCTACGACCTGCAGATTTACCTCGAACCGGGAGAAGCCGTAGCATTAAATTCCGGTTATCTTCTCACACGCGTACTTGATATCGTACAAAACGGAACTACAACCATTGCGATTCACGACATGTCTCCTGCGTGCCACACTCCGGATGTCATTGAAATGCCGTATCGCCCGCCTCTATTTTCCGGCGGTGAGGCCGGAGAAAGGAACTATACCTATCGTCTTGCCGGCCCTACCTGTCTTTCAGGCGATATCGTCGGAGATTATAGCTTTGACGCTCCTCTTGCAGAAGGAACACACCTGCTTTATGAGGATATGGCGATTTATTCCACATGTAAAAACAATACTTTTAACGGGATGCCCCTTCCTTCCATCTGGGTTGCAAAAACCGACGGTACTTACAAGCTCCTGGCTCATTTCGGCTATGAGGACTTTAAATACCGTCTGGGCAGAAAGTGAATTTTGAAATCCTTACAATGCTGACATAAAATACGGGGCGAAAATAATAATTATTTTCTGCCTTGACATTTACAAGAACGCACGATATAATTATTGTGGTGTAAGTTTGGTAGTTATTTTTTTAACAAATTACTTCTATAAATTTTACAGACAGGAGGATTTTCACATGTCAACAAAGGCTTATTACAAGCACGAAGAAATCGGTGCCGGAAAAGTTGGTTTTTCCAGAACCCGTTCCATCATCGAGGCCGCTTTTTACGGCAACAATGTAGTTAAGGTAAACACCTTAAAGGAAGCTTATGAGCTTGCAAAGAACTCCCCGGGAACAATCGTTACCGATATGCCGGTTTACAGAGGCGAGGAATTTGGTCTTGAAAAGGATGCAAAGGTTCTGTTATTCAATGACGGTGCAGTTACCGGCCGTTACGCTGCCGCACGTCGTATTAAGGGCGAGCCTGGTGTAGATGATGTTAAGCTTGACAAGGTTGTTATGGATGCTGTTTACGAGACCCGCTGGAAGACCATGTACCATGCAGAGTGCTTCGTAGGTCTTGATCCGGAGTTCATGGTAAAGGCACATCTCTTAATTCCGGAAGGTGAAGAGAACATTTTATACAACTGGATGATTAACTTCCAGTATATGTCCGATGAATATGTAAAGATGTACAAGAACTCCAAGCCGGTTGGTGACGGTAAGGAAGCTGACATTTACATCTTCTCCGACCCGCAGTGGGTACCGGGCAATCGTCCGGATGTTGATTACAGCTGCTTAAGCGACCCGCTTACGCTCTGCTATTTCGACACCAATGAGAACTGCGCTGCAATCCTTGGTATGAGATACTTCGGTGAGCATAAGAAGGGTACCCTTACCATGGCTTGGGCTATCGCGAACCGTAACGGTTACGCTTCCTGCCACGGCGGACAGAAGGAATACTCCTTAGAGGGAGGCAAGAAGTTCGTTGCTTCCGTATACGGTCTGTCCGGATCCGGTAAGTCCACGCTTACCCATGCAAAGCACTCCGGAAAGTACGATCAGTTCGGCGGTATCAAGGTTCTTCACGATGACGCATTCATCATCAACTCCGATACCTGTGCTTCCATCGCACTTGAGCCGACCTACTTCGATAAGACCGCTGACTACCCGACCGGCTGCCCGGACAACAAGTATCTGTTATCCGCTCAGAACTGCTCCGCTACAATTGACGAAGAGGGCAAGATTCAGCTTGTAACCGAGGATATCCGTAACGGTAACGGTCGTGCCATCAAGTCCAAACTCTGGTCTCCGAACCGTGTAGATAAGATTGACGCTCCGGTTAATGCTATTTTCTGGATTATGAAGGATCCGACCATCCCGCCGGTAGTTAAGTTAAAGGGTGCTGCTCTTGCTTCCGTTATGGGTGCAACGCTTGCTACCAAGACCTCTACCGCAGAGCGTGTTGCTGCAGGTACTGACTTAAATGCTATCCGTATCGTACCGTACGCAAACCCGTTTCGTACCTACCCACTTGTTAACGACTACGAAAAGTTCAAGAAGCTCGTAGAAGAAAAGAACGTTGCCTGCTACATCGTAAACACCGGTGATTTCATGGGTCAGAAGGTTAAGCCGGCTGATACCCTTGGTATCCTTGAGACGATTGTAGAGGGTAAGGCTTCCTTCGAGAAGTGGGGTCCGTTCGAAGACATCGAGATCATGAACGATTGGTCCGGCAGAACCTCTGACAAGTTCGTTCCGGATTTTAATGATGCTTCCTACAAGGCTGAGCTCAAGGCTGCTATGCAGACCCGTGTGAAGGCTGTTGAAGATTTCGCAACAAAGAAGGACGGCTACGATAAGCTCCCGGATGAGGCTCTTGCAGCTCTCAAGAAGCTCGTTGATGAGTTAAAGTAATTTTTTAAACTATCATACAGAAAAAAAGCTCCTGCTGATATGGGTTTCCTTCAGCGGGAGTTTTTTTAACCGACACTCCTCCGAGGATGATATAATTTCACTGCAATTCATCACCTACGCAACAAAAGTTTACATTGACTATTTTGAGAGAATCCATTTCCCTATGAAAAAAGCAGCAATGATTTTCTAGTCATTACTGCTTAAAAAGCGTTCCCAGCGGGAATCGAACCCACAACTAGCGCTTAGGAGCGACGCCGAGTGGTGTTTTTCCCTGTCAAGGGTTGTAAAGCTAAGTCAAGGAAAGCATTGATTTTACTGACTTTCCTGTAATTTTGTGTCAATCTAAGTTAATAGAAAATAATCTCTGAAAATCAATTTCTGTTAGCAGTTTGTTAGAAATGCAAACAAAAGG
>JAQXOR010000144.1 GCA_029099805.1 Lachnospiraceae bacterium | reverse complement strand
GAATTTTTGATGATGTGCAGACAGGAGGGGTATTTTAAACTGAATGATATTCAGACTGCGATATTTGAATACAACGGTATGCTTACCATTCTTCCGGTCAGCAAGAAACGGCTCGTCAATCCTGCGGATTTGAATCTGGCGCCGCAGCAGGAATATATCTGTGTCGAAGTAATTATGGACGGAAGGATTATGGGCGAAAATCTGAGCCGTATGGGTCTGAATGAAAAGTGGCTGCAAAAACAGATAGAAGCACAGGGGTATCAGAGCGCAAAGGAAGTTTATCTTGGCATTTGCGATGATACCCATACACTTACGCTTTTCAGAGCAGAATAAATGTGCAGTGCCCGTTCCTGCGATTTGGGAATATACTACAAGAGGTCTCATCTGTAACTGTTTTTAACACAAAACCCGGAGGTTCAGTCTGCATCGCTATTTGCGAATCTCTTTTTTACGTGATTGTAAATAAAGTTGATTGCGAAGCACAGAGCTCCGGCACCAAGGAAGCATAGTACGGTTTCCATGGAGTTGTCGTGTTCCACATCAATCATTAAGAGCTTTACTACCGCGAGCATGGCGAGGCACAGACCGTAGATACGGAGTGGTGCCAGACGAAGAGGAAAGCCTGCCAGCACGGCAAGGATTGCTAAAATAAGGAGAACACAACTGACAGCATATCCTTCAATACCGTCAAAGGCAGTCAGTACTGCCAGAACGTACAGGGTGATGCGCAAGCCAAAATAGATGCCGAGCCCCGGTTTCCCATGATAGGTTTTGTACTGCTCATACAAGCCGTTACCGCAAAGGTATAAGGTGAGAAGAATCAGCCAGATACAAAGGAACGGATAATCTTCGATTGCTCCGCTGTGGAGCAGTGCGATTCCCCAAATCCAGAGAGCGGTATGAACCAGCCGCACTGCGATGGTGGCACCGAGGTCATTTACGCTTTGTGCGGCAATTTTTCTGCGGAAGCCGGAGTAATAGGCCACACAGTTACAGAGAACAAGCAGTGTCAGTACGATAGCCATTTGTACAATCTCGTCAAGACTTGTATTGCTAACGAAGTATGCAGAGATATAGAACAGATAGCCCATTGCGAATAAGTATAAAACGATTTTCCAGGCATTTGCATAGCGGTGTTTTCTGCCGCAGTTGTATAAGAAAATAAATGTTCCGGCAAAAAACAATACTCCGTAAATCGTGTTAAGCAGCAAAATGCCATAGTCATCTTTGGATGTATTGAAGAAAAAGTATGAGAAAAACGGCAGCAGATAGGCGAACGAAGTAAATTTTTCGATACAACGTCCCTGTTCCTCCTGACAAACGTATTCCCATCTGCCGGTGAGCGGCTGAAAGACGGAATGTACCGGACATTCATTACCGAACATACCGAACAGGACGGTAACAGCTCCGAAAACCATCGGAATCACGGTAAGGAGAACATCCGGAAAATCGAACTGCAGGAGGATAACCGGAACTGCTACTGCGGTTATAATCGAAGCACCGCGTCCTTCGATTCCTGTGGCACCGAATACTTCAATGAGGACGTAGGAAAGCAGAAGCCCGGACAGCAACAGCATACCGCGCGGTACCTCTGCTTCAAATAAGTTGCCGCTGACAATAGCGAAGGTAATCCATACAATAATCTGATAAATAGTAAATACCCATACGGAGGCAAAGCCTGTTTTATAAACAGGGAAGGTTTTTTCGTTAATGCTGTGTGCCGGAGAAAGCTGCGGGAAAAGCACCAGTCCTGCCAGTAACCTCTGACGCAGTAAAAAGAAGAGAGGCAGTATCAGGCAATAGATGCATAAAAGAATACCGGCTGTTGTATTTTTTCCGCCGATGGAACCGTAGTCGCCGAAGGTGGACTCATAGCATGCGGATAATGCAAGAAGCTGGATAAGGTTCAGTCCGACTGCGGTCAGATGAATCCAGGAATACGGCTTATCTTTTGTACGTGGCAGAAAGCGCCATAATACAATCCAAAGATAGAGCAGGGACAGAAGAGTGAAATAGATGCAGAGGAAGGTAAACTGTGCCTTGGATTCGATACCGAGACATCCGAAAATCACAGAAAATGCAATACCGACCTGACCCAAAAATGCAACCGTAAAGGATTGCCTGTGAAAAACATACAAACCGACTCCGACAAGCCAGAAAAGAAGTAACAGGTATAAGACCTCTACACGAAACATCTCATAGTAAAGGGCGGCAACAAACAAAGAAATATAGACAGCACCAAAGCCGCAGCCGATAAGAGAGGTTGTAAATCTGCTCGGATGTCTGCGCTCTAAGAACAGTCCTGTTCCGAGAATCAGAAAGCTCAGGACGAAAAGAATTGCAACACGGGCAGTGTCTCCCAGACGTTCATACAGGATACTTCCGAATAAAAACAGACCGACAAAAACCAGAACAGCCGCTATAATTCCCATGACCTTACCGCCCAGATTATCTTCAAAGCGCGAAGCGGATTTCTCCTTTTTCGGAGTGGCCGCTGTGTGGGACGCGGCGGAAGGCTTTGCTTCCGGCTTTGTCATATCGGAAGGAGTCGTGACTGTCGGAGACGGTAGCGGTTTAGCCGTTGCTTCAGCTGTTTCGGCCTGTTTTACACCTTCAGAGGTCGTCTGCGCTGTATTCTTTATTTCATTCAGTTCAAGCTTTAATTCGCGGATCTGCCGTTCCAGACCGGAAAGAGACTGCTCGATTTGGGAAATACGGTCTTGATCTGTCATAATGTTCCCCCTCTTAGTTTTATATTATGAGTATGCACTATTTTGGGAAAAAAGACAAGAAGAATTTATAAAGCTATCTTTTGATTTGTATTGAAACTATCAAAATAGTTTACTATAATTGAAATAGCAGTACTTGAGAAAATTGAGAAGGACGGATGAAGAATGAATAAACAACAATTAGCAAATAAAATTTGGGAATCTGCAAATAAGATGCGCTCAAAAATTGAGGCAAATGAATACAAGGACTATATTCTGGGGTTCATATTTTATAAGTATTTGTCTGATAATGAAGTAAAGTTTTTAAAAGAGAATGATTATACGGATGATTTATTGCCAACGGTAACAGAGGAAGATGATGATGGTAAGACGAAAGATTGGATTCGTGAACGTCTGGGGTACTTCATTTCCTATGAGAATTTATTTTCTACATGGATAAGTATGGGCAGAGACTTTGATGTATCGAATGTGACGGATGCACTTTCTGCGTTTAGCCGGTTAATCAATAATTCTCATAAAAAAGTGTTTGAGAATATATTTCGTACATTGGAAACAGGATTGAGTAAATTGGGTGAAAGCTCCGGTGCCAGAACAAAAGCAATCAATGATTTGCTCCAGTTAATTAAAGACATTCCGATGGATGGAAAACAGGACTATGACGTACTCGGATTTATTTATGAGTATTTGATTAGCATGTTTGCAGCAAATGCTGGAAAAAAGGCAGGGGAATTCTATACCCCGCATGAGGTGTCGCTTTTAATGTCTGAAATTGTTGCAAATCATTTAAAGGACAAGTCGGAGATTAAGATATATGACCCTACCAGTGGTTCGGGTTCTTTGCTTATCAATATCGGTAAGAGTGTGGGGAAGTATGTAAACGATGAAAATAATATTATGTATTATGCACAGGAGTTGAAGGAGAACACGTATAACCTTACTCGTATGAATTTAGTAATGCGTGGTATTTTGCCGGACAATATTGTGACCAGAAACGGAGATACGTTGGAGGATGACTGGCCGTACTTTGATGAGAATGATCCGAATGGAACATATGAGCCGCTTTATGTGGATGCGGTGGTATCAAATCCGCCATATTCACAGAACTGGGATCCGAGCAATAAAGAAACAGACCCGCGTTACAGTAGGTTTGGATTGGCGCCAAAGGGTAAGGCAGACTATGCTTTTTTACTGCATGACTTATTTCATATTAAACCGGACGGTATTATGACAATTGTACTACCGCATGGTGTTTTGTTCCGTGGCGGTGAAGAGGGTGAAATTCGTAAGAATTTGATAGAAGGAAATCATATAGACACTATTATCGGATTGCCGGCGAATATTTTTTTCGGAACAGGTATTCCAACCATTATCATGGTATTGCGGCAGAAGAGAGAGCATACGGATACATTAATTATTGATGCCTCTAAAGGCTATGCAAAAGAGGGTAAGAATAATAAGTTACGTGCTTCTGATATCAAACGAATTGTTGATACTGTTATTGCCAGAGAAAATATTGAGAAGTTTTCCCGGTGCGTAAGCAGAGAAGAGATTCGTCTAAATGATTACAATTTAAATATTCCACGATATGTTGATTCATCGGAGAAAGCGGAAAGCTGGGATATCTATGCTTCTATGTTCGGAGGAATACCGGTAA
>JAQXOR010000143.1 GCA_029099805.1 Lachnospiraceae bacterium | reverse complement strand
ATCTCCGGCAGGCTATTTTCAGCATATTGTAAAAAAGACATCAGATGAGTCGGCAGAGCAGTTTGCAAAGGCTTATGATAAGGTGATTTCTTCCACAGACGCCGGCGTTAATGAGAGCCAAAGTGCGGAATTCAGTGTGGAAATCGGAAAGAGTGTACGCAATCTGCTGGAAGATGCAACCTATCAGGATTTCGATTGGTTAGAAAAAGTTTCATTTCGTGTAGATGCTGATTCAACAAAGGAAGCAGCACAAACTAATATGGGTCTGGCCTTAAATGACAAACAGTTAATCAGCCTGATTATTTTGGCAAATTTGAAAGAGGAAAAGGGATATCTGCAGATTCCGGAGCTTAATAAAAGTTATCTTGGCATGGAGTTTGAAGAGCTCTTTTCTATGCTTGATATTGATATGGACGATTTCAATGAAGTGAACGAAAGTACCGAGAAAGTTTTAAAGGCATTGCCTGATAAGTCGAAGGTTGAAAAGATAATAAAGAAATATTTCGATTTGGCAATTTCCTGTATTGATGATGTGAAGCAGGAAAAGGAAAAAGTTACTCTTGAGGAAGTGACAAATACCTATACGGTTCTGGAGGCTACGATTGACGAAGAGACACTGCAGAGTATGCTTGAGACAATCGTGAAGGAACTAAAGGAAGATGAAGACATTAAGAAAATTATTATGGATGTGTCCGCAACAATCGAGGATGCTGATGCGGATGATGTTTATGATGAATTCCTTGATGCTTTGGATGATATGGAAGATGAAATTGATGATTTGGGTGATGAAAAAATTGAAATCGTGTTAAAGCTGTATGTAGATAATAAGGGAGAAGTATACGGTACCGTAGTAGAAATCGAGGAGGCCGATTTAGAGGTTTCCAATCTGATGGTGAGAAAGGGAAGCAAGTTTGCCTATGAGTTTGAAGTAAAGGTAAACGGTGTAAAGGGTTCCTTAGAAGGTACCGGAAAGATGAGCGGTTCAAAGATGAGCGGAGACTTTCTGCTGAAAGCAGCAGGAATGAAGCTTGCCGAGCTGAAAGCAGAGGATGTACAGCTGAAGGATTTGGAAGATGGATATTTTAACGGAACAATCACGGTGTCGTTAGCAAGCTCTGCCGCAAAGCTTATTGAGAATGAAGTAGATGATGATTTCCCGTTTGATATCAAGAAACTGAACTTAAAGATTACATCAGCGAGCAGTAAAGCAGACGCAGACTGCAGGATATCTCTGAATGAGGGGGAGAAAATGCTCGGAGCAGTCTCTGTTACATATAAGACCGGAAAGGCTGACAAGATTAAGTTCCCGGCTGATTCTGAAGTGGTAATGATAGAGAATGAATCCGATCTGATGGACTGGGCAGAGGATATTGATTTCGATGAGTTTCTGGAAAGTCTTGAGGATAAGCTGGATGCCGGTTTGATGGATTTGATTGAGGATGCGATTTTAGACGGATTTTCCGGTGGCTTTGGAAAAAAATCTGCCGATGATGCGTACCCTGTTGATGATTGGGATGACGATTGGGGAGATTACTGGGAATAGCAGGACACGAGTTTTAGACATTTTCCGGCTTATTAGGACCGGGAGATATCTTTTCCCTTGACAAATTTCAAAAATTTGTTATAGTAAAATGTATATTGAAAATGCAAGGAAGAGGAATAGTACATGTGAGCTTACTTTCAGAGAGTTGCCGGTCGGTGTGAGGCAATAGCGGGACGCATGGAACAGACCTTGGAGCTTTGTTGCAGAAGGAGCATGCTAGTATGCTTTGCGTAAGCGACAACGGTTCGTCTCCGTTACCGGATGAAAGTGTGGAGAACTGTTATGCAGTGCTCTGAATGAGAGTGGTACCGCGGAAGACATGGCTTTCGTCTCTTTTAAGAGACGGAGGCCTTTTCTTTTAGCGATGTGAATAAGAAAGGAGTAATTGGAACGATTATGGAAAAAACGTACAATCCCGGCGTCATTGAAAAAAAGTGGCAGGCGTACTGGGAAGAGAATCAGACCTTTAAAACCGATGTGTGGGACTTTAGTAAGCCGAAGTATTATGCTCTGGATATGTTCCCGTATCCGTCCGGTGTAGGTCTTCATGCAGGGCATCCGGAGGGGTATACCGCTACGGATATTATGTCAAGAATGAAGCGGATGCAGGGCTATAATGTGCTGCATCCGATGGGATATGACTCCTTCGGTCTTCCGGCAGAGCAGTATGCGGTTAGTACAGGAAATCATCCGAACGGCTTTACGGAAAAGAATATCGAGACATTTTCAAAGCAGTTAAAGGAGCTTGGCTTTGACTATGACTGGACGAAAATGCTTGCAACAAGTGATCCGAAGTTTTATAAGTGGACACAGTGGATTTTTAAGCAGTTATATCTGGACGGCTATGCAAAGTATATCGATATGCCGGTAAACTGGTGCGAGGAGCTCGGTACCGTGCTTTCCAATGACGAGGTAATTGACGGTAAGTCCGAGCGCGGCGGTTATCCGGTCGTTCGTAAGAACATGAAGCAGTGGGTGATCGACCAGGTTGCGTTTGCGGATAAGCTGCTGGAAGGTCTTGATGAAATCGATTGGCCGGAGTCCACAAAGGAGATGCAGCGTCACTGGATCGGACGTTCCGAGGGCGTTGAGGTGGATTTCCAAATCGTGGGCGGCGGAAGCTTTTCAATTTACACCACCTGTATCGAGACGATTTACGGTATTACCTTTATGGTGCTTGCTCCGGACGGACAGATTGTAAAGGACTTGATGCCGCGTATTGAAAATAAGGAAGAGGTACAGGCTTATATTGATGAGACCTTAAAGAAAAATGATATGGACCGTACCGAGTTGAATAAGACGAAGTCCGGTTGCTGCTTAAAGGGTATTTATGCGATTAATCCGGTGAATGGCAAAGAAGTGCCGCTCTTTATCGGTGATTTCGTACTGGCAAATTACGGTACCGGTGCGGTTATGGCTGTTCCGTCCCACGACCAGCGTGATTTTGAGTATGCTGTAGTGCATAAGATCCCGATGATTCAGGTAATCGACGGCGGGGATGTATCAGAGAAGGCGTTTGAGAAGGGCGATTATCTCGGCAAGGGTTGCAAGCTTATGAACTCCGAGGAGTTTACGGGCTATGTGGTCGAGGATGCAAAGGAAGCCATTACAAAGAAGTTAGAGGCAATGGGGGTTGCTCGCAGAAAGGTAAATTACCATTTCCGTGAGTGGATTTTTGCAAGACAGCGTTACTGGGGCGAGCCGGTTCCGGTTGTTTACCTTGAGGACGGAAGCATTCATGTACTGGATGATGAGGAGCTTCCGCTGATTTTGCCGGAGCTTTCCGATTACAAGGGAAAGAACGGTAAGGCACCGCTTGAAAATGCGACGGAATGGAAGCAGTATGAAAAGGATGGCATAAAGGGCGTGCGCGAAACGTCTACCATGCCGGGCAGTGCAGGCTCCAGCTGGTATTTCCTTCGCTATATCGATCCGGATAATGACAAGGAATTTGCAAACTATGAGCTGTTAAAGCACTGGATGCCGGTTGACTTATACATCGGCGGGCCGGAGCATACGGTAGGACATCTGATGTATTCCCGTATCTGGAACCGTTACCTGTATGATAAGGGTCTTTCTCCGGTAAAGGAGCCGTTCAAGAAGCTTGTCCATCAGGGTATGATTCTTGGCTCCAACGGAATTAAGATGGGCAAGAGATATCCGGAATATGTTGTAAACCCGAGTGATATCGTAAGAGATTACGGTGCGGATACACTCCGTCTGTATGAAATGTTTATGGGACCGCTTGAGGTTTCCAAGCCTTGGAGCCAGCAGGGCGTTGAAGGAGCAAGACGTTTCATAGTGCGTGTATGGAACTACTTTACCGATGAGACCAACCTCACAGAGGAGAATGACGGTACCTTAACAAAGGTATTCCACCAGACCGTAAAGAAGGTAACCTCCGACTTTGAAGTACTTGGCTTTAATACCGCAATCAGTCAGATGATGATATTCATGAATGCGGCGTATAAGGCAGACAAGTGTCCGAGAGAATATGCGGAGGGCTTTATTAAGATGTTCTCCTGTATCTGCCCGCACGTCGGCGAGGAGCTTTGGAGCATCCTCGGTCATGACAATACGATTGCATTCGAAAGCTGGCCGACCTATGATGAGGCAGCAATTAAAGAAGACGAGATTGAAATTGCTGTACAGATAAACGGAAAAGTAAAGGCAAAGCTGATGATAGCGGCAGAGGCGGATGAAGCGACCGTAAAGCCACAGGTACATGCCGATGCAGCGATTGCAGCATTGTTGGATGGGAAGAATATCGTAAAAGAGCTCTACGTAAAAGGAAGACTTTATAACATTGTTGTGAAATAGTAATGGCTTGCGCTTTTTGAATAGAAAAGCAGAACAATGTGGCTGGCGCTTCCGCTTAGAGAATTCTGAATGCGGCAGGAAACATAATTTTCTTAAGAGAACCATAAACCGACGTCAGCACTTAGCGAGGTGTTTTCGAGCTTAGTGTCTGATACGTCGGTGCATGAGCGAGAGCGGGTTCTCGTAGAAAATTATGTTTCCTTCCGCAGATAAGGCGTTAATGGCGGAAGCGGGGAAGGAAAAGAGTTATGGAGAAAGAATTTAAAAAGCCGGAGGGACGTCCGGTATTTCCTAAAAAGGCAGTGATTACGTCCGGTATGCCATACGGAAATAAAGAGCTGCATTTTGGACATGTAGGCGGTCTGTTTGTACATGCAGACACCTTTGCAAGATTTATGCGTGACCGTATCGGAGCGGAAAATGTTATCTTTGTATCCGGAACCGACTGTTACGGTTCTCCGATTTTAGAGGGCTTTCGTAAGCAACAGGAGAGTGGTGCGATACCTTCCGATATGACGATTCACGATTACGTGGAGAAGAATCATAAAGCGCAGAAAAAGACACTGGAAGCATATGAAATCAAGCCGGATTACTACGGCGCATCTGCTCTGTATCGCGGCAGTGAATTTCATGTAGAGTCTTCCAGGGAGATTTTTGAGGCTCTGTATGAACGCGGTCAGTTAAAGATGATGTCCACGCCGCAGTTTTACGACCCGGAGTTTAAGGTGCTCTTAAACGGAAGACAGGTTGTAGGAAAATGTCCGATTGAGGGGTGCTGTTCCGAAAAAGGGTATGCGGATGAGTGTGACCTCGGGCATCAGTATATGCCGTCCGAGCTGATTGACCCTAAAAGTATGTTATCCGGAAAGAAGCCGGAGATTATCGAGGTAAAGAACTGGTATTTCTCTCTTGAGAACTTCACCGATGAAATGCAGGAGTATATCAATGAGCTGCGTGCGAATACGAACACCCGTAAATATATTTTAAATACCATTGAGGAGTTTTTGAAGAAGCCGGTTATCTATGTACAGAAGAAGTTGATTGCGGCAAATCCTAAGACCTATACCGGCGAGGGGATACCGGAAAAGGAGACCTTTGATGCAGCTTATGCGGCAGGTCTTGCCGAGCTTACCGCAGCGTTCCCGGCACATGAGGTAATTGCCGAGGAGAAAAAGCCGTCCGTAACCTTCGTGTTTGCTTCCTTAGATGACAGAGATAAGGCAAGAGCAGCTCTTGCGGAACGTAATATTAACTGTCGTACAGGTAAGACGCTGGTACCGTTCCGCTTGTCAGGTAATATCGAGTGGGGTGTACCGGTGCCGGAGTGTGAAGGTAATAAGGACCTGACCTTCTGGGTATGGCCGGAGTCTTTATGGGCACCGATTTCATTTACAAAGACTTGTCTTGAAGAACGTGGAAAGGACCCGTCCGAATGGAAGGATTGGTGGATGGGCGGTGACTCCAAGGTATATCAGTTTATCGGCGAGGATAATATTTACTTCTATGGTATTGCGGAAATGGCAATGTTTGCAGCTGCGGATACACCGGCGGGAGAGCCTGTGAAGATTGACTATAAAAAGCTTCCGCAGCTTGTGGCAAACCGTCATATCCTGTTTATGGATAAGAAGGCAAGCTCCAGCTCAGAGATTAAGCCGCCGATGGCACAGGATTTACTTGCATTTTATACTCCGGAACAGCTTAGAATGCATTTCTTAAGCCTCGGTCTTTCTACTAAAAGCTCAAGCTTTAAGCCGCAGATTTATCTGCCGGAGGCTGAGCGTGAGGGCGTTGACCCGGTATTAAAGGAAGGAAATCTTTTAACAAACGTATTTAACCGTATTGTGCGTTCCTGCCTGTATACGGTACAGAAGTATAATGATTCTGTGATTCCGGAAGGCACTGTGGATGAAAAGATTAAGAAGGCATCCGAGGATGCTATTCTGGAATATGAGCGCCATATGTACAACCATGATTTCCACCGTATTACCTATGTGCTGGATGACTATATCCGTCTGTTGAATAAGCATTATGCTAACAATATCAAGAAGGCAGAGGAGGAAGGTGGCGAGGCACTTCGAAATCAGCTTCTCGTCGACTGCTTCTACGGTATTAAGACCGCATTGTTACTTCTTCACCCGATTGCACCGACCGGTTGTGAAACAGTGCGCGAGTATGTGGGACTTTCTGAAAAGGTATACGACTGGAACTATGCATTTGCCGATTTGCAGGATGTGCTGGAGACTCCGGGGGTGGCAACCAAGTTCCTGCCGCCGCGGTTTGACTTCTTTGTGCGCCATGAGAGCCAGCTTGCACAGATGAAGGAAAAATAACGATATGAAATACTGCTATGGAAACACGGAATTATTCGATGTTTCCATAGCAGAAAACAGAGCAAAAGACTTAGGACCGCTTTTGAAATCAAAAGTGGTCTTTGTTATTAGTATAATTAGTAACCAATTGACAGGCATCTGCGAAGGATAACGGTTTGCTCCAGAGAAAGCCCTGAATATAATCACAATGATAGGAGCGCAGGTCATCTAATTGCTCCTGCAGTTCCACTCCTTCCGCAACGACGGAACAGCCCAGAATGTGCCCCATGGATACGATGGCGTTTACAAACTCTTCGCTCTTTTTATTTTTTCCGAGGTTGTCAATAAAAGATTTATCGATTTTCAGCGTATCCACAGGCATTCTTGTCAGATAGCTAAGAGATGTATAGCCTGTTCCAAAATCATCCAGTGCAATTTTAATTCCCAATGCAGTCAGTTCATTAATTATCTGTATTGCTTTTCTGAATGATTTGACATAACTGTATTCTGTCATTTCTATCTCAAGGCAGGATGGTGGAAAACAGGTTTTTTGAAGAATCTGTTGAATCTCCTCAACGAAGTCTGTCCCGGTCAGATGCTTTGAAGAGATATTAACAGATAGAATAAGACGGTTATCCGACTGTTCTGTCAGCTCCCGGAATATACCGAGTGCCTTTTCAAGAACATAATTGTCCAAGTCCAAAATTAAGCCGGAATGCTCCGCAACATCAATAAATTCTCCTGTGTTGAGCGGATTTCCTTCTTCATCATTCAGACGAAGTAAGGCTTCGAAGCCTCTTAACGACTTGTCGGCAGCAGAGAACTGCGGCTGAAACACGAGATAAAACGAGTCGTTTTCAAGAGCCTTCCTGATGTATTCTTCAAGAGTATGTTTCCTTTTGGCAGCCTTTTCCATTTCATCGTTAAAAATTCGAAATTGGCCGTTCCCGGCTCTTTTAGCGACATACATTGCGATGTCCGCGCATTTGAGCAGCTCTTCCGGAGTATCTGCATTGGTTGGAAAGTGTGCAGCTCCTATGCATACGGAGATATTAAATAAATCGTCCATATTTTCGACATGTACATCGGATGACGCATCTACAAATTGCTGCATAACCTGACTTACCTCTATGTTTTGGTTATCAGGTAATACAAAAATAAATTCGTCACCGCCATTTCTGGCAAGAATTCCTCCGTAATTATCAAACTGTTTCCATTTCTTTGCTATGGAACATAGTACGGTGTCTCCTATTTTATGGCCTAAAATATCATTGATTTCTTTGAAGTGGTCTAAATCAAGAAACAGAAGATAGAAGCCTCTATTATCCTGAATCATTTCATGAATAAAATCCAGGGCGCCTCTTCGATTTGCCAGACCTGTCAGAGAGTCCGTGACCGATAATTCTCTCATAAGCTGTTCGTTTTCGGCAAGTTTGCTGATTTGTTTATAGAGTAACAAGACAATGAAAATCCCGCCAATCGACATAAAAATACCCGGCAGGGAAGACATTTGTTTGGTCAGCCGGATGGACTGAAATGCTCCGAAGGCAGCAAAAAACAGTAGGCTGAGACTAAGAACCATTCCGTGTTTATGCTTTGTTAATACAAGAGAAATACATATAGCAATCTGCATAATTGCAATGATTCCGGAAAAATGACTTAAAAAGAGTGTATAGTTCCCGAAGGTAAATGACAGTTGTCCGTATCGGGTCATGCCAAGGAGAATAGGGGTTAATGCGATATATAGAAATGCCAGAAGAATCATTTGGATGGTGGCTGATCGTTGTTTCTTCCTGTTCTGCATAAAAACCTCCTTTGTCCGTAGATTGACAAATAGTTTCACAAGCTACAGAATAATTATAGCACAGTCAAAATAATATGTAAAGTTTGCCATATCGGAGGATACGATGTTTCGTCTTGAAAAATTGCCGATATTGTGTAGAATAGTGATTGAATCCATATCCATTTTTGGAAGCTGATGATTGACGGATAGACCGGAAAACCTGATAAATTGCGAAATGCAATGCTTTGTTGCGTGACTATATTATGAGGGAAGCGTATAGTTGGAGGCAGGAATCAAATGTAAGGAGGAGACAAGGAAGTATGAGTAATATCGGAAAAACAATTAAGAAGGTACGGGCAGAAAAGGGGATGACCCAGGAGCAGCTGGCAGAACGGCTTCATGTGACGAGACAGGCGGTGTCAAACTGGGAAATGGGAGTTCCCCACAGTTAAAGATATTACACTACAACCCATGCTTACACAGTATTGCATGAAAACAACTTTCGGAAAAATATAAAGAAGCACTGTCAACATCCCCTTTGAAGATGGCGACGGAGCTTCTTTATTTTTGGGGGACAAGGATGGCAAACCGGCAAGGTTGGTTTGCTTGTCCGCCGGACCGGAAAACAAGGATGACGTATAATAAGTTTCGCAAATTAATTTCATAAATAAATAGACATGGTCTATAGCCGTTTGGTAGAATTAAGTTACCACACAAAATTTTACAAAGGAGGCTAAAAACCATGTCTGATAACATTATACAATTAAATCAGGAAATAATCCACAACGAATTGAAAGATTTAGTACGAAATAGCGTCGAGGAGACGCTCAATGCCCTGCTGGATAACGAAGCAGAACAGCTTGTGAATGCCGGAAAGTATGAACGTTCTGAGGAACGTCAGGGTTATCGTTCCGGTCATTATAAGCGCAACTTCCAGACAACCGCCGGCGAGGTGGAACTAAAGGTTCCGAAGCTGAAAGGAGTTCCGTTTGAAACAGCCATCATTGAACGGTATCGTCGCAGGGAATCTTCCGTGGAAGAAGCCCTGATTGAGATGTACTTGGCAGGTGTATCCGTGCGCCGTGTTGAGGACATCACCGAGGCTTTATGGGGAACCAAGGTATCTCCGGGAACCATCAGTAACCTCAACAAGAAAGCCTATGAACACATTGAAGAATGGCGTACCCGTCCGCTGTCCGGCAGCTATCCATATGTCTATGTGGATGGTGTTTATCTCAAGCGCAGTTGGGGCGGTGAGATTCGGAACGTTTCTGTACTCGTGGCCATCGGCGTTAACAACGAAGGTTATCGCGAAATCCTTGGTGCCGCTGAGGGGATGAAGGAAGATAAAGAGAGCTGGCGTTCCTTCTTCGTTTGGCTCAAAGAACGCGGTCTTACCGGCGTACGTCTCATTATCGGCGATAAAAATCTCGGTATGCTCGAAACGATTCCGGAAGTGTTTCCGGAGGCTTGCTATCAGCGTTGCACGGTTCATTTCTACCGGAACATCTTCTCAGTTACACCGCGTAATAAGGTGAAAACGGTTGCCATGATGTTAAAGGCAATCCATGCCCAAGAAAGCAAGGATGCTGCCCGGGCAAAGGCTCTTCAGGTTGCCGAAAAGCTGAAAGAAATGAAACTCGCCTCGGCTGCCAAAAAGCTTGAAGATGGCATCGAAGAGACTATTACTTACATGGATTTTCCGTACCAGCACTGGTCGAGAATCCGTACCAACAACACGATAGAACGCCTTAACCGTGAGATAAAACGCCGGACCAGAGCCATCGGTGCTTTTCCTGACGGACAAAGTGCGTTAATGCTTGTATGTGCCAGACTGCGTCATGTAGCCGGAACCCAATGGGGAAGCAAACGTTACATGAGCATGAATCACCTCTCCGAACTGGAACTGGAGGATGATCCGTTGTCTGATATCATAGTCGGCTAACTACCGGCTACCAAGCGGCTGAAAACTAATTTGCGAAAAACTATTGACACTATC
>JAQXOR010000142.1 GCA_029099805.1 Lachnospiraceae bacterium | reverse complement strand
GATAGCCCTTATCGGAGGGAATCCGTCCGGCAGAGGTATGGGGTTGTAAGATATAACCCATTTCCTCCAGATCCGACATTTCGTTACGGATGGTAGCGGAGCTTAAATTCAAATCCGTGTACTTGGAAATGGTTCTGCTTCCTACCGGTTCTCCGGTCTCCAGATAATTACGGATGACAGCCTGTAAAATCTTCGTTTTTCTTTCGTCCAACTCCAATGGTATCACCTCTCTCATCCATCATCTGTACTAGTATACTCAGTGTCTTTTCATTTATTAGCACTCAACAAAGAGGAGTGCTAACATCTTATGAACATAAGATAGCACCCCTCATAACCATTGTCAACATATTTTAATCGAAATATTTATTAAGAAAAAATAAACCATTTCAACATTGCGGAGACAATATCAAAGGAACAGATTTTGTTGCATGTAAGTAATGGCAATCGGCTCATGCTTGAATCTTGGACGATTCGCGTTTTCAATGCCATTGGATTTCTTGAGTGCATAAAAAGACCTCCAAGACTTGTCAAGGAGATTACATACTTCCTGTGCAGTCTGGGATTGAAGATGTTTATACCAAAGATCGTTTTTGTGGGCCTTTTTCTGGTAAACGGTGATTTGTATGCCCCCATACTACAGAGTATATTTGGCTGACTGCTTTATGGGAATGTCTGGCTCTCCCGCCGGATGCCACAAATTTTTAAAAATACACTTAAAAAAATTTATAAAAAAATTTCCAGTATCAAATTGATTGACAAGGGCATACTATTATAGTAAAATAATTGTACAAGAAATTGAGCAAAATATTGTGCAACAGAAAGAAGGTGTAAATATGTTGGCAGTAAACTATTCCACAATCAGAAACAACCTAAAAGATTATTGTGATAAAGCAACCGATTCTCACGAAACAATTATCGTAACTCGTAAAGATGAAAAAAATGTGGTTATATTGAGTTTAGAGAGATATAACCAATTAGAGAAAGCGGCTAGAAATGCTGAATATCTTGCTATGATTGATAGAAGTATGGCACAGTTAGAAGCTGGTAAAGGTCAGGAACATGAATTGATTGAGGTAGACTAATGAAAAAATTATGGAGTGACAGAGCATGGGATGATTACCTTTACTGGCAGACGCAGGATAAAAAAACATTAAAACGAATCAATGAGCTTGTAAAGAGTATTGAGCGTGACGGACTATCACAAGGAATTGGAAAGCCTGAACCATTGAAGCATAGAAAAGCATGGAGCAGACGGATTGATGAAGCTAACCGATTAGTATACAACATAGATGAAAATGGTTTCCTATGGATAATTGCTTGTAGAGGTCATTATGAAGATTAGCACCTGATGGGTGCTTTTCTTTTTTTGTAACGGTCTTAGGAACAAGAATCCCATTGCTTTAGCTGTGGGAGTGTCAACAATGCTTACTGCTTCAATCAATAAATCACCGGCATACAAAGCATCCGTAGCATCGATCACGAAAGTAACCTTTCCGTCTGCTCCTGCGGAAATAAGTGTTGACATTCCGTTGTCCTGGTTCCGTACCCTTGCATAGAAGGTCTTCACACCGCTTAATGCATCGGTGCTGGTAAGCTCCACGGTGGTATTTTCCACAGTATCCTTATTCACCACACTGGAATCATTCAGTGCCTGGTTTACCGTAATCACGGGACCAATGCCGTCCGGAATGATCCGGATTGCGTGATTTACATCATCTGCCCAGACGCTTTCTATATACCCTGCCTCTGTATGGGGCGCTTCCGCGGATGCGGAAGGAGTAATCACAAGTACCTGGCCATTTAAGGATGCGGGAACTGTAAAGCTCTGTGCAAATACGTTCCGGTTACAGAGATTCTTTCTCTGTGCAAAGAGGTATGAGCCGGTCTTCATAAGACTCATTCCTTCCGTCACACGGGACATCCCTGCAGCTGCAATCGGACCGGTATCCGAAAGTGTGGTGCACTTTGGCACCCCTGTGAGAAACCGTTGGGCAGTTCCTGCCGTATTCTTCTCCACAGAGAAAATCTGGGTATCAATCTGGTAGTCCAGTCTGGCATTTCCGTC